>NZ_JBEOUR010000109.1:0-7580 GCF_040302605.1 Microbacterium sp. NPDC097977 | reverse complement strand
CTACGCGATCATCCTGCTCGGCTTCGGCCTGTTCTTCCGGCACCGCCTGGTGCTCTCGCCGGAAGAGGAGTACGCCCTGTCGGGCGGGTCGCACGGCGACCCGCAGTCCGAGGGCTACGACGCCATGGAGGGCGAGGTGTTCGACGGCCGCACGTGAGCGGGGCCGGGGAGGCCGCTACCTGCGGTCGAAGTCGAACGCCTTGAGCAGTTCGTCGACCGCCTTGTCGCGCTCCTCCCCGCCCTCCTCGAACATGTGCGTGACGTGCGTGCGCAGGTGATTCTCGAGCAGCAGTCGATTCAGGGATTCGAGGGACCGCTGGATCGCGCGGGACTGCGTGATGATGTCCATGCAGTACTCCTCGCTCTCGATCATCCGCGCGACTCCGCGCATCTGCCCCTCGAGGATGCTGGTGCGATGCAGCGCGCGCTTCTTGATGTCTTCGATCACGCTTCGAGGGTACTCGGCCCCGACCGTCGTCAGCCCGAGAACGGATTGACGACGGCGAGGCCGGGGATGGCGAAGTCCTTCTCACTGCGGGTGACGAGCGTCAGCCCGTGGTGCAGAGCTGTGGCGGCGATGAGCGCGTCTGCCCACGGACGACGATCCGGCACGTTGAGAGCGGCGCACGTACGCGCGATCTCCGGCGAGACGGGAAGGATGCGGGAGCCGAGCCCGAGGCGGAGCGTGTCCAGCCACCGTCGCAGAGCGAGCGCCTGACGCGGATCGCGACGCTGAAGTGCGAGGACGCCGAGCTCCAGCTCGTAGTCCGTGATCGCGCTCATATGGATCGACTCCGGTACACCGCTCTCCATCCAGGAGCGCGCGGCGGCGCCGAGGCCTGTTGCGCGCCTCGCCTCGGAGAACGTGTTCGTGTCGATCAGGTACATCGGTCAGAACTCGATCGGAGGACGACCGAGGTCCTTCTTCCTGTCGGCGACGACCTCGTCGATGATGCGATCGAACTCGCCGTCGTCGCCTGCGAGGTCTTCCGCCGGCATCGCGAGGAATTCGAGAATCGACCGGGGCCGGGCCGGGGCGAGCCGGTCGTATTCGTCAATCGAGAGCAGCACGTACGCGGGCTCGCCGCGCTTCGTGATCATCACGGGCTGATCATCGGCGACGCGCTGCGCCCGCGCCACGGACTGGTTGAACTCACGAGCGGTCATGGTGAACACGATGCACCTCGATTCGGAATGTAGTGATGGTACTACACAGCGCCCGAGGTCCGGCACGACGGAGCGCGGATTCCGCGAGCCCGGGCTCTCGCCACTGCCCGCGTGAAAGGATGACGTCATGCCGCGCACACCGAGGGCTCTCCTCTCTCCCGCCGATCAGGAACGCCTGCGTGCCCTGCGCCGCATGAAGGCCGTGGCCCTCGGCGCGCTGATCTTCATGGCGGTCGTGTTCGTGATCGCGTTCGCGTTGCAGGAGCGGCAGCCGTGGCTGGGCTATGTGCGGGCCGCTGCGGAGGGCGGAATGGTCGGTGCCCTCGCCGACTGGTTCGCCGTGACCGCGCTGTTCCGCCGTCCGCTCGGCCTGCCCATCCCGCACACCGCGATCATCCCCAGCCGCAAGGACGAGATCGGACGCACGCTCGGCGAGTTCGTCGAGACCAACTTCCTCGAAGGCAGCGTGGTGCGCACCAAGCTCGCCAGCACCGAGATCGCGAAACGCGGAGGCGAGTGGCTGCGCGACCCCGCCCACGCCGAGCGGGTGGCGGCCGAGGGCGCGACGATCGCGACGGCCGTGCTCAACGCGCTCAGCGACGACGACGTGCGCGACCTCATCACCGACCTCGCCCGCGAGCACCTGGTCTCACCCGAGTGGGGTCCACCGGCCGGCGCCTGGCTCGAGAAGATCGTCGAGGCCGATGCCCACCACGGCGCCGTCGATCTCGCGGCCGACAGCATCGCCCGGTGGCTGGACGCCAACGCAGAGTCGTTCTCGGGACTCATCTCCCGCCGCCTGCCCGGCTGGGTGCCGAAGCTCGCGCATCGATTCGTCGACGACACCGCCTACAACGAGGCGGTCAAGTTCGTCCGCGCGGTGCAGGCCGACCCGACGCATCCGGCGCGCATCGCCGTCGACGGGTACCTTGCGCGCCTCGCCGACAGCCTCCAGAACGACCCGGCGACGCGCGAGAAGCTCGAGAACGCGAAGTCATCGCTGTTCGACAGCCCCCGAGTCGGCGCCCTCGCCGCCGAGGCGTGGAACACCGCGAAGAACGGACTGCTCACCGCTCTCGCCGACCCCGAGAGCGGGCTGCGCGTGCGTGCGGCGCAGGCTCTGCAGGAGGTCGGCGACAGGCTGACGACGGATGCCGCGCTGCAGCACCGCGTCGACACCTGGGTGTCGGACGCCGCGGTGTTCCTCGTCGACCGCTACCGTCACGACATCGCGTCGATCATCACCGACACCGTCGAGCGCTGGGACCCGGTCGAGACCACCGAGAAGATCGAGCTCATGGTCGGCCGCGACCTGCAGTACATCCGCCTGAACGGCACCTTCGTCGGCGCCCTCGCGGGCCTCGCGATCTTCACGATCGCACATCTGCTGATCCCCGGGGTCTGAGTCGTGCACATCGTCGTGTCGGGCACTCATGCGAGCGGCAAGAGCACGCTGGTCTCCGACTTCCACGCCGCGCATCCCGAGTTCACGGTGCTCGGCGACCCGTTCGACGACATCGAGTCGGACGCACCGAGCAGTGCGGCCAGCTTCGTCGCGCAGCTCCGCGTCTCGATCTCACGACTGCGTGAGCCGGCGCGCGAGAGTTCTGTCATCTCCGAACGCGGCCCCGTCGACTTCCTCGCCTACCTCACCGCGCTCGAGATGCTGGGACGCGGCGACGGCGCCCTGCTCTCGCGAGCGCAGGAGCTGGTCGAGTCCTCGATGGCGCGCATCGATCTGATCGCCGTCCTGCCACTGGATGCGCGGCACCCGATCGATGTTCCCGATGACGAGGACCCGGAGCTCCGAGAGGCGATGGAGAGCGCGCTTCTCGATGCGCTCGACGACCTCGAACGCGCCGGTGATGCGCCGCCGATCGTGACGCTCACGGGGACCCCGGACGAGAGGCTCGCACAGCTGGAGCACGCCGCCGGCCTCTGAGACCGGGCGAACACGAGGATCACAGCGCCAGACGCGCATCAGGTGCCGTTGCTAGGGTCCTCACCTATGGCCGCCGATGTCGCATCCCCCCGTCCAGATCGCCGGCGAGCGCGTCGGGGTACTCGGCAGCGAGTCGTCGCAGGACTCGCTGTGCTGGCCAGCGGCATCATCGCCTTCGTCCTCGCCGGCTCCGCCCTGGATCTCGTGCGGGACAGGTTGCACCACAACTGCGGGATGCAGCCCCCGGGCTCCGAGGGAGCGGGCATCTGGACCTGCAGCGACGGGATCGGGTACCTCGGCATCGCAGGCATCCTCGCCATCGGATGGCTCACTGTCGTGCTCTCCGGTTGCCTCATCGCTCTGCTCGTCCGCCCCTCTCGACAGGCGCGTCCGGCGCTCGTGATTCTCGCAGCCGTGTCCGCCGCGTGGGTCCTCGGGCTGACCTGGTTGGGGTCGGCGAGGAATGTTCAGGATCAGTACGCACCCATGACGGGCGCCGAGTACTGGCTGGAGGCGGTCGGCCCTGCAGCGCTCGTCAGCGTGCTCGGCGTCGCCTTGGGCCTGTTGAGCCTTGTGCCGACGGGGCCGCTCTCGTGGATTCTGGGGATCGTGGCGACGATTCTGCTGATCGTCGCGGCTGTTCTGCAGCCAGGGCTGAGCCTCAACATCATCCCGGCTGTGGGGCTGCGCGCCGCGGCGACCATCCGCGCGATCGCCGTCGAGACCACCGCGGGTCCGGGGCTGCGTCGGCCTCGACGACCTGGGACGCCACGTGGGAGAACCGGCCGATGAACGCGCTCTTCGGTGCGGCCGCGCTGATCGCCCTGCTGGCACTCGGGATCGCAACCGCCATCGGCCTCGGACTCCGGCCTCGACCGGCCCCCGAGTACTGGGCGAGCCTCGTCGCGTGGAGCCTTCAACTCCTCGCCGCGATGGCAGCGGTGTTCTGGGTGGGATTCCTCGGGATCTCGACCCCGGCTTGCGCGCCGAACTGCGACTGGGACCTCCTCGGCTACAACTTTCAAGGTTTCATGATCGCGGCCGGGCTCATCCAGCTCGCGAGCATGGTGCTCATCATCCTGCTGCGCCGACGCCCGAAGGTCTGGGTGGTGCCGCTGGCTGCGACGGGGCTCATCATCGTTCTCGCTGTGGTGTCGTCGATCATCGCGTACAAGGCCATGCTGTTCTTCTGAGCCGTGCCGTCCTTCTGAATGGTCCGCAGACGGGCACCATGGGCCTCGACACCCTACGCAGACCAGTTCGCCCCGCGCTCCTGGACGCGCCGGGTGCTGTGGCTGCTCGTGGCTCTCGCCGGTCTGCTCGGCGCGGGAGCCGGACTCCTGCTGCTGAGCGGAGAGAGGCCGTCAGCGCGCGGCGAGGCCCGCGAGCATCTCGAGCACGCAGAGGGCCGCGAGTCTGACCGTGCGCATGTCGTCGGTGTCGGCGGTCGCGTCGACCTCGGCGATGTCCGCGCTCGCGACGCGCGCATCCGCGACGATCGAGCGGACGAGGGCGCGCAGCTCCCACGCCGCGAAGCCCCCGGGCACGCTCGCGGGGCACCCCGGTGCCGCGGCGCGGTCGGCCGCGTCGACGTCGACATCGAGATGGATGCGGGCGTCCGCGCCGCTTCCTGCGATGCTCGTCGCTTCGGCGACCACATCGTCGATGCCCCGGCGCCTGACCTCGTCGAGCGTGATCACGCGGATGCCCCACTCGGCGGCTCGTGCGGCGTAGGCCGCGGAGTTCGCGAAGTCCGCGATCCCGATCTGGACGATCCTCGTCGGGTCGATCCGCTCGCCGTCCGGGGCGTCCTCCACCAGGCACCGCACCGGCGACCCGTTCGACACCCCGTCGCGCAGGTCGTAATGGGCATCGATCGTGATCAGCCCGGTGGCCCGTGCGCCCCGTGCGACCGGATAGGTCAGAGCGTTGTCGCCGCCGAGAGCGATCACGAGACGGGCGGACTCCGCGAGTTCGTGCACGCGCGCGACGCTCGCAGCGATCCCCGCGTCACCGTCCGGCTCGACGACATCACCGGCGTCGAGCACGCGCAGCGCCCCAGCGAGGTCGACGACGGGCGGCCCCATGAGCGTGGCACTGTACCGGGTCAGCGCGTCACGGATCGCCGCGGGGGTCGCGTGCGCGCCGGTCGGCGAGAGCGAGGTGCGCCAGGTGGGAACACCGACGAGCACGGCATCCGCGCAGGCACCGGCCGAGAAGGCCGGCCAGGATCCGGCACGCGGCCACAGGTCATCGTGCGAGAGAGCCATGGGTATCCGTTCCTCGTGCGATTCCGGATGCCGCGTAGACCGCAGCACCGTCCTTCCACACCCGATCGACCAGCGGGACGCCAGGTCGGTATGCCAGGTGGATGCGTGTGGGCGCGCCCAGCAGCACGAGGTCTGCCCGTGCGCCCGGCGTGATCGCGCCGACGTCGTCGCGACGCAAGGCCCGCGCTCCTCCGGCTGTCGCCGCCCACACCGCCTCGGCAGGTGTCATGCCCATGTCGCGCACTGCAATCGCGATGCAGAACGGCATCGACGAGGTGAAGCTCGAGCCCGGGTTCGTGTCGCACGCGAGGGCCACGGTGACACCCGCATCGATCAGTCGACGCCCATTCGGGTACGGCTGGCGCGTCGAGAACTCGACCCCGGGCAGCAGCGTGAGCACGGTGTCGGAGGCGGCGAGCGCGGCGATGTCGTCGTCGGTCAGGTAGGTGCCATGATCGATCGACGCCGCACCGAGCTCGACGGCGAGGCGCACGCCGTCGCCCGGGCCGAGCTGGCTGGCGTGCACTCGCGGCATGAGGCCCTTCGCGATGCCCGCCTCGAGCACGCGCCGCGACTGCGAGACCGAGAACGCGCCGGTCTCGCAGAACACGTCGATCCACCTCGAGTGCGGCGCGCAGGCGTCGAGCATCGGCCCCGTCACCAGATCGACGTACTCGTCGGCGCGGTCGGCGTACTCCGCGGGCACCACGTGCGCTCCGAGAAAAGTGACCTCGGGGGTGACCTCGGCGGCGAGCCGGACGAGACGCTCCTCGTCCGCGACGCTCAGCCCGTAGCCGCTCTTAACCTCGACGGTCGTCGTGCCCTGCGCGAGAAGCTCGCCGACGAAGCCGCGCAGACGGGCGCGGAGCTCGTCGTCGCTCGCCGCTCTCGTCGCGGCGACCGTGGAGCGGATGCCGCCCGCGGCATACTTCTGCCCGGCCATCCGCGCCTCGAACTCGGCGGCCCGATCGCCTCCGAACACGAGGTGGCTGTGACTGTCGACGAAGCCGGGGATGACCGCGCGGCCGCCGGCGTCGACGATCTCGTCGGCCCCGGGTGCGGCATCCGCCGATCCGACCCAGGCGATCCGTCCATCCTCGATCAGTACGGCCGCATCGAGACGCGTGCCGACGCGGTCGCCGTCCGGCGAGCCGACGTTGGTCGTCAGCTCGCCGATGTTCGTGATCAGCGAGGTGCTCACAGCATCGGCACGTTCAGCCCGCGCTCGCGGGCGACATCACGTGCGTGCTCGTAGCCGGCGTCGACGTGCCGCATGACACCGGTTCCCGGGTCGTTGGTCAGCACCCGCTCCAGCTTCTCCGAGGCGAGCGCGGACCCGTCGGCCACCGACACCTGGCCGGCGTGGATCGAGCGTCCGATCCCCACACCGCCGCCGTGGTGCAGCGACACCCACGAGGCCCCGGATGCCGTGTTGAGCAGTGCGTTCAGCAGCGGCCAGTCGGCGATCGCATCGGACCCGTCCTTCATGGACTCGGTCTCACGGTACGGCGAGGCGACGGATCCGGAGTCGAGATGATCGCGCCCGATCACGATGGGCGCTGAGAGCTCCCCCGAGGCGACCATCTCGTTGAACTTGAGTCCGGCGAGGTGGCGCTCCTTGTAGCCGAGCCAGCAGATCCGTGCGGGCAGGCCCTCGAAATGCACCTTCTCGCCCGCCTTCTCCAGCCACCGATGCAGCGCCGTGTCGTCGGGGAAGAGCTCGGCGATGGCACGGTCGGTCTTGTAGATGTCCTCGGGGTCTCCCGAGAGCGCCGCCCAGCGGAAGGGCCCGCGCCCCTCCTCGAACTGCGGACGGATGTAGGCCGGCACGAAACCGGGGAAGTCGAACGCGCGGTCGAACCCGCCGAGCTGCGCCTCGGCGCGGATCGAGTTGCCGTAGTCGAACACCGCGGCCCCCGCATCCTGGAACGCGACCATCGCCGCGACGTGCTGGGCCATCGACTGGCGCGAGCGGCGGGTGAACTCCTCCGCGTCCCGCTCGGCCTCAGCCTTCCAGTCCGCGACCGAGGTGCCCACCGGCAGGTAGGCGAGCGGGTCGTGCGCGCTCGTCTGGTCGGTGACGATGTCGATCGGCACCCCGCGATGCAGCAGCTCGGGGAAGACCTCGGCCGCGTTGCCCACGACACCCACGGAGAGCGCCTCCCCTGCGTCCTTCGCGGCGACGACCCGAGCCACCGCGG
>NZ_JBEOUR010000108.1:0-8202 GCF_040302605.1 Microbacterium sp. NPDC097977 | reverse complement strand
GCCTGTGCCTGGCGTTCCCACAGCAACAGGAACTTGGCCATGCCGCGCAGGATGGCCATGTCACCACCCAGCGCCGGGCGGAAGTAGGCGGTGTTAGTCGGCTTGTCGCCATTGGTGAGCATTTCCAGCGGGAGTTGCGGATGCTGGAAGCGCTCCAGGCCGCGCTCTTTCAGGGGGTTGATACACACCACTTGGGCGCCGCGTTTAACTGCTTCGCGCAACGGTTCGAGCATGCGCGGATGGTTGGTGCCTGGGTTCTGGCCCCAGACGAAAATGGCATCGGCGTGTTCGAAGTCATCAAAAGTTACGGTGCCTTTGCCGACACCCACGCTTTGCGCCAGGGCGACGCCGCTGGCTTCGTGGCACATGTTCGAGCAATCTGGGAAGTTGTTGGTGCCGTAGGCGCGCACGAACAGCTGGTACAGGTACGCCGCTTCGTTGCTGGCGCGTCCCGAGGTGTAGAACTCGGCCATGTTCGGGCTTGGCAGGGCATTGAGGTGCTTGCCGACGAGGTCGAATGCCGCGTCCCAGCTGATGGGTTTGTAGCGGTCGGTCTCGGCGTCATAGCGCATCGGCTCGGTCAGGCGACCCTGGTATTCCAGCCAATAGTCGCTCTGCTCCAGCAGGGCGGTGACACTGTGCTTGGCGAAGAATGCACCATTGTGCCGTCGAGGACCGGGATGGCCGTCTTGGTGCCGGCGCCGTCACCCGACTGGAAGTGGACCTCGATGGTCGACCCGGGCTTGGCGTCGAGATCCTCGATGCGCAGCGGCTCTTCGCCGGCGCCGTAGCTGAGGGTCTTGCCTGCGGGCACCGTGACGGTCAGGGGGTCGAGGTCGCCGACGGTGATCGTCAGCGTCGCCTTCTCGGAGGAGGGGTTCACGACGGCGCCGATGAAGTTGCCCACCGTGCCGTCTTCCGACGCGACGATGAAGGCGTTGCGGACATCGATCGGTCCGTCGGAGTCGAAGACGTTGACGCCGTCGGACGCGGAGTACTCGATCTTCGTCGCCTGCGGCGAGATGAACGTGCATCCGGTGGCGCCCAGAAGGACGAGGGCGCTGATGGCGGCAGACGCAACAAGGCGCGATTTCACGGGTCCTCCTGAGGTCCGACGGGATATCCGCATCCATTCTATGCGTATGCGGGGGACGGTCCGAGGACGCAGGGGCGCGAACCTTAGCGCATATTCCCTGTGGTATCCTTGAGGTTGCCGAAAGGACAATTTTTTATGCTTTTTGAGGTTGGCGAGACTGTCGTCTATCCGCACCATGGCGCTGCGACCATCATCGAGGTCAAGGAGCGCATCATCAAGGGTGAGGCGAAGAAATACCTGAAGCTCAACGTCACCCAGGGGGACCTCATCATCGAGGTGCCCGCTGAGAACGTCGATCTGGTCGGGGTCCGTGATGTGATCGGCCGTGAAGGCCTCGATCACGTGTTCGAGGTGCTGCGCGCCCCGTTCACCGAGGAGCCCACGAACTGGTCGCGTCGTTACAAGGCGAACCTCGAGAAACTCGCCTCCGGCGATGTCATCAAGGTGAGCGAGGTCGTGCGCGACCTGTGGCGTCGGGATCAGGACCGCGGACTGTCGGCGGGAGAGAAGCGGATGCTGGCCAAGGCGCGTCAGATCCTCATCTCCGAGCTGGCTCTGGCGGAGAAGACCGACGAGGACAAGGCGAGCGCACTGCTCGACGAGGTCCTCGCTTCCTGAGAGATTCGAGAGAGGGCGGATGCTTCGGCATCCGCCTTTTTTCGTGCGCGCCGGTAACGTGAACCCGGTGAGCATGCTTCCCGTCCCAGACACCGCGATCCTCGTCGTCGCCGCCGGTTCCGGCACCCGACTGGATGCCGGAGCGCCCAAGGCGTTCGTCGGCATCGACACGCACACGATCCTGCGGCATGCGCTCGAGGGCGTCTTCGCCGCCGCCCCGGCGCAGGTGATCGTCGTCGCGCCCGCCGGGTTCGAGGGCGACGCCGAGACGGAGCTGCGCGCGGCGGCGGGTGACCGGATCGAGCTCGGACGCGTCGTCACGGGCGGCGACACCCGTCAGCGGTCCGTGGCCGCAGGGCTCGAGGCGCTGTGGGGCGATGTCACGCGGGTGCTCGTGCATGACGCCGCTCGTGCGCTGACTCCGCCCGAGGTGATCGACGCCGTGGCGGCGGCGGTCGACGGCGAGACGGGGATCATCCCCGCCCTCCCGGTCGTCGACACCCTGAAGCGGGTCGACGGCGATGCGATCATCGCGCCCGTCGATCGCGCGGAGCTGGCCGCCGCGCAGACACCGCAGGGCTTTCCCCGCGCGCTGCTCGAAGCCGCGTACGCGGCGGCCGCGGCATCCGGCATCGACTACACCGACGACGCGGCCCTCTTCGCCGCGGCCGGCCATCTCGTGCGGCGGATCCCCGGGGCGGCGCGGAGCTTCAAGATCACGACGCCGGACGACCTGGAGCGTGCCCGCCACCTGCTCGCCGCTGTCGAAGCGGTGCCCTCCGTGGCCGCGCCGTCGGTCCAGTCGTCGGGGCCGTCCGCCGGACCCAGGGTGGGCCTCGGAACCGACGTGCACGCGTTCGGGGGAGAGGGTGCGCTGTGGCTGGCCGGTCTCGAGTGGCCGGGGGAGCCGGCGCTCTCCGGCCACTCGGACGGCGATGCGGTCGCCCACGCGATCGTGGACGCGCTGCTGGGTGCGGCAGGCCTCGGCGACATCGGCGAGCACTTCGGCACCGCGCATCCCGAGTACGCGGGCGCCCACGCCGAGGTCTTCCTCGCGCGCACCCGGGAGATCCTCGCGGAGGCCGGCTTCGCGATCGGCAACGTGTCGGCCCAGTTCCAGAGCAACCGTCCCCGCTTCAGCGGCCGACGGGCGGAGGCCGAGCGCGTGCTGTCGGACGCCCTCGGGGGCGCGCCGGTCGCGGTCACCGCCACCACCACCGACGGCCTGGGCTTCCCCGGCCGGGGCGAAGGGGTCGCGGTCACCGCGGTCGCCATGATCCACCCGGTCTGACGATGCAGCATCCGGATGCCGGGAATGCCCCGGCCCGCCGGCTCGTTGGGGCACACAGCAGCGTGCGGCGGTCGCATGCGCAGAAGGAGATGTCATGAGGATCCTGGTCATCGGAGCCACCGGACAGGTCGGTCGTACCGCGGTCGACGCACTCGAGGGGCACGAGGTCGTCTCCGCCTCCCGCAGCGGTGAGCCGGCGGTCGACATCACCGATGAGGCGTCGATCGAGCGGCTCTTCGCCGCGGTCGGGCAGGTCGATGCCGTGATCGTCGCCGTCGGAGAGGTCCCGTTCGCTCCGCTGGGCGATCTGCGACGCGACGACCACGAGTCGGCGTTCCGCGGCAAGGTGCTGTCGCAGCTCGATGTCGTCCGCATCGGCACGCCGTTCGTGCGCGACGGCGGCTCGATCACACTGACCTCCGGCATCCTCGCCCGGGAGCCGATCGCGACCGGAGCGGCCGCCTCGATGGCGAACGGCGCCGTCGAGTCGTTCGTGCGCGCGGCCGCGACCGAGCTGCCGCGCGGCATCCGCATCAACGCCGTGAGCCCGTCGGTGCTGGAGGATGCGCCGGCGTATCACTCCTCGTTCCCCGGATTCGTGCCCGTGTCGTCGTATCGCGTCGGCCAGGCCTTCGCGAAGAGCGTGCTCGGGGTGCAGACCGGACGTGTCCTCGCGGTCGACTGACTGCGGGAACGACCGACCTCCCCGAGGCGCCGCGCAACCGCCCAGTCTTCGGATTCCGCCGCCCGGTAAGCTTGTGCGGTGACACTCCGCCTCTACGACACCCGCGCACAGCAGCTGCGCGACTTCGTGCCTCTCGATTCCGAGAACATCACGATGTACGTCTGCGGACCCACGGTGCAGTCCGGTCCGCACATCGGTCATGTCAGGGCGGCGCTCAGCTTCGATCTGCTGCGGCGCTGGCTGGCGCATCGCTACGGGCGCGTGACCTTCGTGCGCAACGTCACCGACATCGACGACAAGGTGCTGGCGAACGCGACGGACGCCGAGCCCTGGTGGGCGCTGGCATACCGGATGGAGCAGGAGTTCACAGCGGCATATGCCGGTGTCGGCATCCTCGCACCGACCTACGAACCTCGCGCGACGGCCTCGATTCCGCAGATGCAGGAGCTCATCGCGACCCTCATCGAACGCGGCCACGCGTACCCGGCGCCGGACGGTTCGGGCGACGTCTACTTCGACGTGCGTTCGTGGCCGTCGTACGGCGAGCTCACCAACCAGTCCGTCGATGCCATGGAAGCTGCCGAGGACGCGGACCCCCGGGGCAAGCGCAATCCGCAGGACTTCGCACTGTGGAAGGGCGCGAAGGCCGACGAACAGGCGGATGCGACCTGGCAGTCGCCCTGGGGCGCGGGGCGTCCCGGCTGGCACATCGAGTGCTCCGCGATGTCGAAGCTCTATCTCGGACCGGAGTTCGACATCCACGGCGGTGGCCTCGATCTGCGGTTCCCGCATCACGAGAACGAGCTCGCCCAGTCGACGGCCGCGGGCGACGGCTTCGCGCAGTACTGGGTGCACAACGGCCTGGTGACCGTCGGTGGACAGAAGATGTCCAAGTCGCTGGGCAACTTCACGCTCGCCGCCGAGGTGCTCGACGCCCACGATCCGCTCGTGGTGCGGTATGCGCTCGCCGCCGCGCACTACCGCTCCAGCCTCGACCTCACCGAGTCGTCGTGGACCGAGGCAGAGGCGGCGCTGGGGCGCATCCGGACCTTCCTCGACCGGGGGCGGCGCCTGGCGAAGCCGGGGTGGTCCCAGGCGAAAGAGGGGCTGCCGAACGAGTTCTGGGCCGCCATGAACGACGACCTCGCCGTCCCCCGCGCTCTCGCGGCGATCCACAGCAGCATCCGTTCGGGCAACGCGCTGCTGGATGACGGGAAGATCGACGAGGCCAGGCAGGACGTGATGGACGTCATCGCGATGACGAACATCCTCGGTCTCAATCCGCACGCCGCCGCGTGGAGCGAGAGCGGCGACGGTGCCACGGCATCCGCTCTCGACGCGCTCGTGCAGACGATGATCGCCCAGCGCGCGCAGGCGCGCGCTGACAAGGACTGGGCCGCGGCCGATCGCATCCGTGATGCGATCGCCGCTGCTGGAATCACGCTGGAGGACTCTCCGGCCGGAACTCATTGGAGTATCGATGGCTAAGCCACAGCGCCCCGGCGCGAACAAGGGAAACAAGAAGGGCCCCACCAAGGGCACCGGCGGCATGGGACGCAAGTCCCTCGAGGGTCGTGGACCGACCCCGAAGGCCGAGGACCGCGCCTGGCACCCCGCCGGCAAGCGCAAGGCCGCGGCCGAGCGCTACGCGGCGTCCGGTGGCAAGGGCAAGCCGGGCCAGCGTCAGACGTCCGGCGGCAACCCGAACCGCTCGGCGCGCGCCAAGGACAACACGACCGAGGTCGAGGTCGTCACCGGCCGTAACTCCGTGCTCGAGGCCCTGCGCGCGAAGATCCCGGCGTCGGCGTTCTACATCGCCCAGCGCGTCGAGATGGACGACCGCGTCAAGGAGATGCTGTCGATCGCCACGAACCGGGGCATCCCGGTGCTCGAGGTGACGCGTCAGGAGCTCGACCGCATGGCCGGGTTCGACGGCGTGCACCAGGGCGTGGCCGTCAAGGTGCCGCCGTACGAGTACGCGCATCCGCAGGACCTCCTCGAGGCCGTCATCGACAGGGGCGAGGTCCCGCTGTTCGTCGCTCTCGACGGCATCACCGACCCGCGCAACCTCGGTGCGATCATCCGCTCCACCGGTGCGTTCGGCGGCCACGGCATCATCCTGCCGCAGCGTCGCTCGGCCGGCGTGAACTCCGCGGCCTGGAAGACCAGCGCCGGTGCGGCGGCCCGGGTGCCGGTGGCCCTCGCCACCAACCTCACGACGCAGCTCAAGGAGTTCAAGAAGCAGGGCGTGTTCGTGCTCGGCCTCGACGGCGACGGCGACGTGCTGCTGCCGGAGCTGCAGCTGGCCGATCGCCCCGTCGTGATCGTCACGGGCTCCGAGGGCAAGGGGCTCTCGCGCCTCGTCGCCGAGACGTGCGACCAGATCGTGTCGATCCCGATCTCGGCGGTGACCGAGTCGCTCAACGCCGGCATCGCGACGTCCGTCGCGCTGTACCAGGTGTCGACCATCCGCAACGCGAAGAAGTAGGGGAGAAGCACATGGCTCGCATCGTCGTCCTCGGAGGAACCGGCTACGCCGGACGCCACATCGTCGCGGAGGCGGTGAGCCGCGGTCACGAGGTCATCGCGATCTCCCGCTCCACCCCGTCCGACGCGGTCGAGGGAGCCTCGTACGTGCAGGGCTCCGCTCTCGAGAAGGGGGCGCTCGCGAGCGCCGTCGACGGCGCGGATGCCGTGGTCTCGGCCCTCTCTCCGCGCGGCGACATGACCGACCGGGTGCTCGACGCGCTGCGCGTCGTCATCGCCGAGCTCGACGGTGCGCGAACGCGTCTGGGTGTCGTGGGCGGTGCCGGCGGCAGCCTCGTCGCCCCCGGCGGACCCCGCCTGTTCGACCTCGACTTTCCCGAGGAGTACAAGCACGAGGCCCAGGTCGGCATCGACTCGCTCGCACTGCTCGAGAGCACCGACGAGTCCCTGGACTGGTTCTTCGTGCACCCCGCCGAGGTCTTCGGGCCGTGGGCCGAGGGAGAGCGCACCGGTCACTACCGTGACGGCGGCGATGTGATCGTGCGGGACGACGAGGGCAAGTCCTTCATCTCGGGCGCCGACTTCGCCGTCGCGGTGGTCGACGAGATCGAGCGTCCGGCGCACCGCCGCGGGCGCTTCACCGTCGGGTACTGATCCCGCGGGCGAGCGCGCTCAGACGAGGTCGCGCCAGTCCACCTCGTCGTCGGCGACCGTGGTCGCTCCGGTGATCACGGGCAGTCCCATCGTCTCGGTGGGAGGGCCCATGATGGTCGCCTCGTCACGTCTGTGGCGCAGCACCTCGTTGATGTAGCTCGTGAGCACTTCGGCGAGGGGCACGGACCGGCCCTGCGCCTGCGACAGGTACCACCGGTGCTCGAGCACCTGGTGGAACACCTCGGCCGGTTCGAGCTTGGCGCGCAGCTCGTAGGGGATCGCCCGCACCACGGGCTCGAACACGCGCGTCAGCCATTCGTGGGCGTACATCTCCTCGTCCGCCCACTGCTTGGTCGAACGGGCGCGGAACTCGTCGAGGTCGTTGAGCAGGCGTCGGGCCTGGTTCTCCTCGACGTCGAGTCCGGTCAGGCGGATGAGGCGCCGCTGATGGTGTCCGGCATCGACGACCTTCGGCTGGATCTCGACGACCGTGCCGTCGGAGGTCGTCGACATCGACATCTCGTCGATGTCGAACCCGAGGGCGTTCAGGCGCTCCACGCGCTCGGTGATGCGCCAGGTCTCGGCGGCGGCGAAGGACTCCTGGGCGGTGAGCTCGGCCCACAGCGAGCGGTACGACGACACGATGCCGTCGGCGATCGCGACGGCGTCGACGCCGTGCTCGAGGCGTCCGCCCGCGGCGAGGTCCATGATCTCGCCGGCGATGTTCGTGCGCGCGAGGTCGAGGTCGTAGGCGCGCTGGCCGTCGGTCAGGCCTTCCTCGTGCAGTTCGCCCGTCTCGGCATCGACGAGGTACGCCGCGTAGGCGCCGGCATCGCGCCGGAACAGGGTGTTCGACAGCGAGACGTCGCCCCAGTAGAAGCCGACGTTGTGCAGACGCACCAGCAGCACGGCGAGGGCGTCGACCAGGCGGTCAGCGGTGTCGGGGCGCAGCACCCGGGTGAACAGCGCGCGGTACGGCATCGAGAAGCGCAGGTGCGAGGTGACGAGGGCGGCGGGAAGCGGGTCTCCCGACGCATCCGTCCGGCCTGCGATGACCGCGACCCTGTCGACGCACGGGACGTCGAGGCGGGCGAGGTTGCCGAGCATCTCGTACTCGCGTCTCGCCATCTCATCCGTCGTCTCCTTTACGGCGACGACACGTCCCGACAGATCCGCGAACCGCACCAGATGGCGGGAGAGTCCCTTGGGGAGGGACACGATCTGCTCCGACGGCCATCTGGCCAGGGTCGTCGACCAGGGCAGCGCGAGCAACGCGGGGTCGACGGAGCTGGCGGTGATCCGCAGCGCATCCTGCATGGGACTCCAGACGAGGGGGGAAATCAGAAGCGGCGCGGGCGACCGAAGTCAGCC
>NZ_JBEOUR010000107.1:0-8244 GCF_040302605.1 Microbacterium sp. NPDC097977 | reverse complement strand
CGGCGCGCTCGACAGGCCGTGAATCCAGATAGAGCACGCGCTCGTCGATCACGGCGCTGGAGCGCGCCACGGTGCCCGAGGCCGTCTCGAGGAGCACCGGTGGCAGCCCCAGCTCGACGAGCGGGCGACCCACCGGGGCGTGGATGCCCAGCATCCGGTCGGCGGCGGCGTTGCTCACTCGCACGATGCCCTCGGTGTCGACCGCGAGCACGCCGTCGTCCACGCCGTCCAGCACCGCGGTCTGGTTCTGCACGAGCGCGACGAGCTCTTCCGGCTGCACGCCGAACGTCAACCGCTCCCAGCGTCGGCGCAGGAGCAGGAACGCGAGCACGGACAGGGCCAGGGCGCCCACCGCGGTGAGTCCGATGACGCCGAGCAACGGGGGCAGGTCGTCGAACACGCCGGTGCGCTCGAAGCCGACGCTGATCTCTCCGACGGGGGTGCCGTGCGCATCCCGCACGGGCACCTTGGCGCGCGCCGATTCGCCGAGCGTGCCGGTCTGCCACTCGACGACCTCGTTGCCGGCGAGCACATCGGCGAACGGTGTGCTCACGACCTCGCCGATGCGCGCGCTGGTGGGATGCGCGAGACGGATGCCGTCTTCGTCCGTGATCACGACGAAGAGCGCTCCGGTGCGGGCCGCGACATCGAGAGCAGTGCGCTGCAGGTCGCCGTTCCTCAGACTCTCGGCATCCGGTGGCTCGCTCGATGCGGAGACGCGAGCGACTTCGGTGCGCACCTGCGGGTCTTCGGCGAGGGTCCTGGCGATGCCGAGGGCGGTGGACTGCGCCTCGGCGCGCAGCTGCTGCACGGCGAGGGCGAGGTACACGCCCGTGCACAGGGCGACGACGAGCGCGACGGCCGCGAGCTGCAGCAGCAGCGCGCGGGTCGCGAACCGCCATCTGGTCGGTGTCTTCGACACGGGGGCTCCCTTCGCGCAATATGCGCAGAAGTCACGCTACGCGCATAACGCCCGGGAATGCGGGATACCGCACGCCGACGCGCCGGATTGCCTACTCTCGTCAGGATCCGTCGAAGTGGACGGACCCGACGAAGGAGTCACCGTATGCCCGATGCACTCACCGGCCTGTTCGCGGCCGCCGACGAGGCACCCACGTATGACGTGGCGTTCGTGCCGCCGGAGTGGGTCCTGGTCCTGCTCGGATTCACCATGGTGCTGGCGTTCATGACGCTCATCATGACCAAGAGGCTGACCCCGATGGTCGCCCTGATCCTCGTGCCCACCGTGTTCGGTCTGTTCGCGGGCGCCGGGCTCGGGCTCGGCGACATGATCCTCGACTCGATCTCCACGATGGCGCCGACCGCGGCGCTGCTCATGTTCGCCATCATGTTCTTCGGGATCATGATCGACGTCGGACTGTTCGACCCGCTGATCCGCCTGATCACGCGGCTGCTCGGCGACGACCCGGCGAAGGTCGTGCTGGGCACCGCGATCCTGGCGGGTGCGGTGTCGCTGGACGGCGACGGGTCGACGACCTTCATCATCACCACCTCGGCCATGCTGCCCATCTACCTGCGACTCGGCATGAGCCCCGTGGTCCTCACCTGCGTCGCGGGCCTGATGAACGGCACGCTGAACATCGTGCCCTGGGGCGGCCCCACCGTGCGGGCGGCGACAGCGCTCGGTCTGCAGCCGACCGACATCTTCGTCCCGATGCTTCCGGCCCTGGGCGTCGGCATCCTGGTGACGTTGAGCTTCGCCTGGCTGCTCGGGCTGGGGGAGCGCCGCCGCCTCGGCCGTCTCGACTCCGCCGGGCTGCTCACGGGAGGCGAGGGCGGCGCGCTGTCGACCGTCCCGAAGATCTTCCGCGGATCCGACGCGAAGCCCGGCGCCCGTGCGGCGCTGCGCACCGGCAACATCGTCGTGGTCGCCGGCGGTCGTGCCCCCGTGCCCGCCGCAAGCGTCGACCCTGCGGACACCGCGATGGCGGACACCATGCTCGACCCCGCGCGGCCGACCCTGCGTCCGAAGCTGATCTGGTTCAACCTGGTGCTGACGCTCGCGGTGATGGTGCTGCTGATCCTCGACATCATGCCCCTCCCGTACGTGTTCATGGTCGGTGCGGGAATCGCTCTGCTCGTGAACTTCCGCGGCATCAAGGATCAGGCGTCCGAGATCGTCGCCCATGCTCCGAGCATCGTCGGCGTCGTGTCGATGGTCATCGCGGCCGGTGTGCTGGTCGGCGTGCTGTCGGGCACGGGCATGGTCGATGCTATGGCGACGTGGATCACCGATGTCCTGCCTCCCTCGCTCGGACCGTTCCTCGCGCCGATCACAGGGGTGCTGTCGATCCCGTTCACGTTCTTCATGTCGAACGACGCGTTCTACTACGGCATCCTGCCCGTGCTCTCGCAGAGTGCGGCGGCATACGGGATCGACCCGGTGGAGATGGCCCGCGCATCGATCATCGGGCAGCCGGTGCACCTGCAGAGCCCGCTCGTCCCGGCCATCCTGCTGCTCGTCTCGCTGGCCGGGGTGAACCTCGGCGACCACCACCGCAAGGTGCTCTGGCGCGCGACGATCGTGTCTCTGGTGATGCTGGCGATCGGCATCGTCTCCGGAGCGATCCCGTTCTTCGTGGCTCAGTGACGCCGCGCCTGCGGAAGCACTGACCGGCGCACCCGAGGAGTCTGCGACGCCGCGTGACGACCGTGATCCACGGTCGCCGCGCGGCGTCGATCGGCGCTGCCGGGATGCGATACCGGGCGCCGACTCAGATCGAGTACTCGGGAGCGGTGAGCATGGCGCGGGTGTCTTCGCCGCGCAGTCGAGCGCGAGGTTTGGCCGGCACTCCGACCAGGACGCTGTCGGCCGGTGCATCGCGGGTGACGACGGCGTTGGCCCCCACCACCGATCCCTCGCCGATCGTGACGGGTCCGAGGATCTTCGCGCCGGCGCCGACCGCGACCCCGTCGCCGAGAGTGGGATGCCGTTTGCCCGCGTCGCGGGTGCGACCGCCCAGCGTCACCCCGTGATAGAGCATGACGTCGTCACCCACCTCGGCGGTCTCGCCGATGACGACGCCCATGCCGTGGTCGATGAAGAACCGTCGGCCGATGCGCGCGCCCGGGTGGATCTCGATGCCGGTGAGCCACCGCGAGACCTGCGAGATCGCCCGGGCGGGCAGACGCAGGCCGCGTCGCCACAGGCGGTGCGAGACCCGGTGCGCCCAGATCGCGTGCAGACCCGGATACAGCAGCGCCACCTCGGCGGCGCTGCGTGCCGCGGGGTCGCGGAGACGTGCCGCCGCGACGTCCTCGCGCATTCGACCGATCATGCTCATCGAGCGGGTCAGGACTCGAGAAGGTTCTCGTACAGGGCGGTCGAGAGGTACCGCTCGCCGAACGAGGGGATGATGACGACGATGGTCTTGCCCGCGGCCTCGGGGCGCTGCGCGACCTGCAGAGCGGCCCAGATCGCGGCACCGCTCGACATGCCGACCAGGATTCCCTCTCTGCTCGCGGTCTCGCGTGCGACGCGGATGGCGTCGTCGAAGGTGACGTCGATGACCTCGTCGAGGATGTCGCGGTCGAGGATGGGCGGCACGAAGTTCGGTCCGATCCCCTGGATCTTGTGCGGTCCGGGGTGTCCCTCGGTGAGGATGGGGGAGTCCTTGGGCTCGACGGCGACGATCTGCACGCCCGGGACGCGCTCCTTGAGCACCTGGCCGACGCCGGTGATCGTTCCGCCGGTGCCGATGCCGGCGACGAGGTAGTCGACGGAGCCGTCCGTGTCGCGCAGGATCTCCTCGGCCGTGGTGCGACGGTGGATCGCGGGGTTCGCCTCGTTGGCGAACTGCTTCGCCAGCACGGCACCCGGTGTGCGGGCGGCGATGGCCTCCGCCTCGGCGATCGCATGCGTCATCCCCTTGGTGGGGTCGGTGAGGACGAGCTCGGCGCCGAAGGCCTTCAGCAGCATGCGCCGCTCCTTCGACATCGACGCGGGCATCGTGAGGATCACCGAGTAGCCGCGCGCGGCGCCGACCATCGCGAGCGCGATGCCGGTGTTGCCGCTGGTCGCCTCCACGATCGTGCCCCCGGGCTTCAGCTCGCCCGAGGCCTCCGCGGCATCGACGATCGCGATGCCGAGGCGGTCCTTGACGCTGGAGGCCGGGTTGTAGAACTCGAGCTTCGCGAGCACGGTCGCACCGAGGCCCTCGGTGACGCGGTTCAGGCGTACCAGGGGGGTGTTGCCGAACGCGGACGTGATGTCGGAGTGGATACCGGGCATGGAGGAGCCTTCCTGTGCGGGGTGACTGCGCCTCCAGCCTAGGCGAGCGGCCCCGGGGGTCGGGCAGTATGACGCCTTTCCGCGCTCTACGCTTGACCCATGCCCGACATCTCCCTCGCCTCGGCGGTGCGCACGGCCACCGCCCGCCTCGCGGAGGCCGGCGTGCCCGATCCCCTCGTCGACGCCGAGCTCCTGGCCGGACATCTCCTGGGGCTGCGGCGCGGGGAGGTGCAGGCCGCCCTCATCCGCGGCGACGCCCTGAGCGCTGAGATCGAGAGTGCGCTGGATGCCGTGGTCGCCCGGAGGGCGGCACGGGAACCGCTGCAGCACATCACCGGGGTCGCTCCGTTCCGACACCTCGAACTCGCCGTCGGCCCCGGGGTCTTCGTGCCTCGCCCCGAGACCGAGACGGTCGTGCAGTACGCGATCGACGCGCTGCTGGGCTCCGCGCTCCCCGCCCCCATCGCCGTCGATCTCGGCACCGGCAGCGGTGCGATCGCGCTCGCGATGGCCACCGAGGTCCCGCATGCGCGTGTGTTCGCCGCGGAGCTCTCTCCGGACGCGTACCCGTGGGCCGTGCGCAACACGGCAGGCGTCGAGAACCTCACGCTCGTCAACGATGATCTCGCTCATGCGTTCCGCGAGCTCGACGGCACCGCATCCGTGGTCATCTCCAACCCGCCGTACGTGCCGGATGCGGCGATCCCGCGTGATCCCGAGGTGCGCCTGTTCGACCCGTCGATGGCACTGTACGGGGGCGCGGACGGCCTCGACCTGGTGCGGGTGCTGAGCGTTCGGGCGGCCGAGCTGCTGCACCCCGGCGGGCTCCTCGTGATCGAGCACGGCGAGCTGCAGGGCGAGGAGATCCGCGGCATCCTGACCCGAGACGGATGGCGCGCTGCCGCGACGCATCGCGACCTCACCCTCCGCGACAGGGCGACGACCGCTCTGCGCCCCTGATCGCGGACACGAATTCCCCAGGCACCCCGGCTAGAATCGGAACGTCATGTCCTCCATCTTCGATTGCGGCGACGAGGCCCAGCTTCTCGCCGGGATGCGCCACGCACGTCAGGCGATCAGCCGCGGCGAGCTCATCGTGATGCCCACCGACACCGTCTACGGGGTCGCCGCCGACGCCTTCTCGCCGGCGGCGGTGCAGCGACTGCTCGATGCCAAGGGCCGCGGCCGCAACCAGCCCCCGCCCGTGCTCGTCGGCTCGAAGGAGGTCGTGCACGCGCTCGCGGAGTCCGTGCCCGAACCCGTGCAGCGCCTCATCGACGCCTTCTGGCCCGGTGGGCTGACCATCGTCCTGCCCGCCCAGCCCTCCCTCGTGTGGGATCTCGGCGACACCGAGGGGACGGTCGCGATCCGGATGCCGGAGGGTCGGGTCGCCCTCGAACTGCTCGCCGAGACCGGGCCGCTCGCGGTCTCCAGCGCCAACCTCACCGGCCGCGACGCGGCGATCTCGGCGCTCGACGCCGAGCGGATGCTGGGCGACAGCGTGTCGGTCTACCTCGCCGACGGACTCAGCCGTGACGGGATCGCGTCGACGATCATCGATGCCACCTCGCTCGTGCCGCGCGGGGCCGAGCCGACGACGGGCGGAGTGCGCATCCTCCGCGACGGCGCGGTCAGCCGCGAACGGCTCGAAGAGGTCCTCGGAGACCTGCTCGAACCCGCGGAATCGGCAGCGGACGCGGAGTC
The DNA here is from genome assembly GCF_040302605.1 of Microbacterium sp. NPDC097977. NCBI lineage: Bacteria > Bacillati > Actinomycetota > Actinomycetes > Micrococcales > Microbacteriaceae > Microbacterium > Microbacterium sp. NPDC097977. The sequence continues at coordinate 2,288 of NZ_JBEOUR010000107.1, read as the reverse complement.
GGCAGCGGACGCGGAGTCGGCAGCGGACGCGGAGTCGTGAGCCAGTACCTCCTCACGATCCTCGTGACCGCCGCGATCACCTTCGCGCTCACCTGGGCGGTCTGGAAGCTGAGTCTGCGCTACAAGCTGTACCCCGGCATCCGGGAGCGCGACGTGCACACCACGCCCACGCCGAGGCTCGGCGGGGTGGCGATCTTCCTCGGCATCGCCGCGGCCATCGGCTTCTCGGCGCTGAACCCGTTCTTCGCGAACATGTGGATGCCGCCGCAGACCATGTGGTCCATCCTCGCCGCCGCGCTGCTCATCGCGATCATCGGCGTCGTCGACGACCTCTGGGACCTCGACTGGATGATCAAGCTCGGCGCGCAGTTCCTCGCCGCAGGGATCATCACGGTGGGCGGGGGACTGCAGATCCTGTCGCTGCCCTTCGGCGACCTGATCGTGTTCTCCAGCTGGCTGAGCATCACGATCACGATGTTCGCGATCGTGATCGTGATGAACGCGGTCAACTTCATCGACGGGCTCGACGGTCTCGTCGCCGGGGTCTGCCTGATCGCGAACGGCGTCTTCTTCGCGTACTCCTACATCCTCACCCGCGACACCGGCGCCTCCAGCTACTTCAACCTCGCCTCCTTCCTCGCCGCCGTCCTCATCGGCGCCTGCATCGGCTTCCTGCCGTTCAACTGGAGTCCGGCGAAGCTCTTCATGGGCGACTCCGGTGCTCTGGTGCTCGGGCTGCTGATGGCGACGTCCGCCATCGCCGTGACCGGCCAGCTCGAGCCCTCCGCTCTCGATCCCGAGCGGCTCGGGCGCTCGCAGCTGCTGGGTGCGTTCATCCCGATCCTGCTGCCCCTGCTGGTCGTGCTGCTCCCGCTCCTCGACTTCGGCCTCGCGGTGCTTCGCCGCGTGCACGCCGGCAAGTCGCCGTTCTCGCCGGACCGCAAGCATCTGCACCACCGCATGCTCGACCTCGGGCACCGCGATCGCGATGCCGTGCTGATCTTCTACGCCTGGACGGCCGTGATCTCGCTCGCGGTGCTGCTGATGTACGTCGGTGCGCGCGAGGACTGGCCCGGCCAGTATCTCCCCGGTGTGCTGTTCGGTGTGGTCGGCATCGCCGCCTGCCTCGTCATCACCCTTCTTCCCACTCGCCGGCGCACGACCGCGGCGACCGCCGACACCGACCCGACACCCGTGGAGTCCCCGTGAGCCCGAACCCCGTATCCAGCAACCCGATCCTGCGCAGGACCCTGATCTGGTCCGCCCTGTCGATGGTCGTCCTCGCGATCGTCGCCGGCGGCATCGGCCTGCTCGTCGACGGGGGAGAGGGGCTGGTCAGCGGTCTCCTCGGTGTCGTCCTGGCGATGCTGTTCCTCGGCATCACCGCCCTGAGCATCCTGATCGCCAACCGCTGGTTCGGGGATCCGCTCTACGTCCAGCTCTTCTTCGCGATCGTGCTGGGCGGCTGGCTGCTCAAGCTCGGCCTGTTCGTCGTCATCATGATCGTGCTGAGCGGGCAGCCGTGGGTGAGCCCCATGGTGTTCTTCCTGTCGATCGTCACCGGCGTCGTCGCCACGCTCGTGATCGACGTGATCGTGATCACGCGCATGCGCCTTCCGCACGTGTCCGATGCGTCGCTGCCCTCGGAGGCCCCGACCGACCAGGCCCCGGGCGTGCAGCTGCCGACCGTCGCACCGGAGGATCGCGCTCCCGGACGGCACAACCTCATCCAGGACTCCCCGGTCACGGATACCCCTGCCGAGGACGGCCCGCGGTCTTAGGGAACCCTCATACTCTGATAGTGTTGACGAGTGCCCGCCGCTCGCCCGCGAGCGCTTGCGCTTGAAGCACACCGACCATCGTCGCCCCGGTTTTTTCCGGTGCCCCGAAGCTGGAGCACGCGCTGTTCAATCTTGCTGCGAACCTGACGCCCCGACTCGCCACTGACGGCGAGTTCCACGGACCTTCGATCGACGAGTTCTTCCCGGAGATCCTCTTCAACGTGGCGGGCATCCCCGTCCACCGGATCCACCTGGTCCAGTTCATCGCCGTCGTGGCGGTGGTCCTCATCCTGGTGCTCGGCACCCGTCGGATGAAGGTCGTCCCCGGACGCTTCCAGAGCGTCGTCGAGATGGGGCTGGACTTCGTCCGCGGCAACATCGCGCACGACCTGCTCGGTCGCAAGGACGGCAACCGATTCCTGCCGATCCTCACCACGATCTTCTTCATGGTGCTGTTCATGAACATCACGGGAATCATCCCGTTCCTGAACATCGCGGGAACGAGCA
>NZ_JBEOUR010000106.1:0-8336 GCF_040302605.1 Microbacterium sp. NPDC097977 | reverse complement strand
CCCGGGCCCGAAGGCGCGGGCGGCTCGACGAGCCGGATCAGACGCGGCGACGCTTCGGCGGGCGGCAACCGTTGTGCGCCTGCGGGGTGACGTCCTGGATCGAACCGACCTCGAGGCCGGCGGCCGTCAGCGAACGGATCGCGGTCTCGCGACCCGAGCCCGGTCCCTTGACGAAGACGTCGACCTTCTTGACGCCGTGCTCCTGCGCCTGGCGGGCGGCCGACTCGGCAGCCATTCCTGCGGCGTAGGGGGTCGACTTGCGCGAGCCCTTGAAGCCCACGCCACCCGACGATGCCCAGCTGATGACAGCTCCGGACGGGTCGGTGATCGAGACGATCGTGTTGTTGAACGTCGACTTGATGTGGGCGTGGCCCAGTGCGATGTTCTTCTTTTCCTTGCGGCGCGGCTTGCGCGCGGCGGCCTTGGGTGCAGCCATGAAAGTGTTCTCCTAGTCCCTGGGGCCGCGCTTAGCGGGCCTTCTTCTTGCCTGCGACGGTGCGCTTCGGGCCCTTGCGGGTACGGGCGTTGGTCTTGGTGCGCTGACCACGGACCGGGAGGCCACGACGGTGGCGGATGCCCTCGTAGGAGCCGATCTCGACCTTGCGGCGGATGTCTGCGGCGACCTCGCGGCGCAGGTCACCCTCCACCTTGTAGGTTCCTTCGATGTGGTCGCGGAGGGCGATCAGCTGGTCGTCGCTGAGGTCCTTCACGCGGATGCTCTCATCGATGTCCGTCGCCTTGAGGATCTCGACCGAGCGGGTACGGCCGACGCCGTAGATGTAGGTAAGGGCGATCACCACGCGCTTGTCGCGCGGGATGTCAACGCCGGCAAGACGTGCCATGCGGTTCTCCTGGGTTTCTTAGAGGTGTGGAGCAGGATCGGTGCTCGGGCCTCTGCCCCGAGGTGTCCCCTCCGCCGGCTCCTGAGCCTGACGGAGGATCTGATCCTGCCGGTGTGTGTTGAGTTGTGAGTCGATCCGAAGATCCCTGTCGGCGATGCCGACGAGGGTCAGCCCTGGCGCTGCTTGTGGCGCGGGTTGCTCTTGCAGATCACCATGACGCGGCCGTGACGACGGATCACCTTGCAGTGATCGCAGATCGGCTTGACGCTGGGGTTGACCTTCATGATGTTTCCTGTTCGCTGTCTTCGTACCGCCCCGAGCTGGGGCAGGCCGTTACTTCTCGACCGATCAGCGGTAGCGGTAGACGATACGGCCGCGGGTGAGGTCGTAGGGGCTGAGCTCCACGACCACGCGGTCCTCGGGGATGATACGGATGTAGTTCTGCCGCATCTTGCCTGAGATCGTTGCCAGGACCTTGTGTCCGTTGCTCAGTTCAACGCGGAACATCGCGTTGGGAAGAGCCTCGGAGATCACGCCCTCGATCTCGATGACACCGTCTTTCTTAGCCATAGCCTCGCTGACGCTTCTGCAGACCGGTCGATCTGCGGTGGGTGGGTGGATTGCGGTTCTCGCGCCGATTCAGACACGCCGAATCAAGGCGCAAAGCACCAAGGATCTATGTTATCCGACAACGGGAGTTCCGGCAACCTGGAAGGCGACCGGAACCCCCGCCGGAGCACAGCAGCCGGTCAGCCGAGGATCTTGGCGAACTCCGTCGCGATCTCGGAGTTGTCGATGCGGTCTCCGTTGATGGCGACGGTCGGCGTGCCGAAGCGACCGGTGGCCGGATCCGTGGGGGTCTCCTCCGTGCGAGTCGCGACGAAACGCGAGTAGGTGCCGTCGGTGATGCAGTCCGCGGCGCCGGCGGCGCCGGCCTGCTTCGCAAGCTCGATCAGCTGATCGTCGGCGAGCCCCGCGGTGTTTTCCTCGGGCTGGTTGGTGAAGAGGAGGTTGAAGTAGTCGAGCGCGGCATCGGGGGCTTCCGTAGCGACGCAGTACATGGAGTTCGCTGCTCTGGTGGAGAACTCGGTGCCCTGTGAGGCGCGGTCCAAGATCGAGATCGGGTGGATGTTCAGCGTGATCTTGTCATCGGCGGCGGCACCCTGCAGCTGCTCGCCGTACGCGTCTTCGAACTGCCCGCAGACGGGGCACATGAAGTCGACGTACGTGTCGATCGTGTCTTCGCCGGACCCGAAGCTGATCGCACCCGTCTTGTCATTCACGATCGCGCTCTTCGGCGCTGGTCCCGGCGCGGTCGCCTGGTTGTTGAGGTTCACCACGACGAGGGCGAGGACGGCCAGCACGACCACCACTGCCGCCGAGACGCCGATCACGAACCAGTTGGTGTTGCTCTTCGCAGCTGCCATGGATCTTCCGTTTCTGTCGAGGCCGCGCCCGCTGCGGGCCCGGCCTGAAATCCTCGGGTGCATGCGCACCCATACACCCATTGTGCCCGGAGAAACCTATGCGCGCGTTGTGATGATGCTCTGCATGACGATCATCGCTCCGGCCGAAGGACCGGGTGTCAGGGGATGGGAGTGGGCGTCACGCCGAAGGCGGCGAGTCCCGCCGCTCCCCCGTCTGCGGCGGTGAGCACCCAGATGCCCCCGTCGTGCAGCGCGACGCTGTGCTCCCAGTGCGAGCCGTCGGTGCCGTCGACGGTCGACACCGTCCAGTCGTCGTCCTCGACGAACGTCTCGTCGCTGCCCGCGGTGACCATCGGCTCGATCGCGAGCACCAGTCCCGGCTTGACCTCTGCGCCGGGATCCGGCGTGCGGTAGTTGAAGACGCTCGGCGCTTCATGCATCTTGCGGCCGATGCCGTGCCCGACGTACTCGCGGAGGATCCCGTAGGTCTCGCCGGAGACCGCTGACGGCCCCTGTGCCTCGATGAATCCCTGGATCGCGGCGCCGATGTCGCCCAGATGCGAAGCGGACGCCATGGCGGCGATGCCGGCCCACATCGAGCCCTCGGTGACCCGGGACAGCTCGAGACGCTGAGCGACCAGCTCGGGACGGCTGTCATCGGGGACGACGACCGTGATCGCGCTGTCGCCGTTCCAGCCCTGGTACTGCGCTCCGCAGTCGATCGAGACGATGTCGCCCGCCTGCAGGATCCGCTCGCCGGGGATGCCGTGCACGACCTCGTCGTTCACGGAGATGCAGGTCGTGTGCCGGTAGCCGCGCACGAGCTGGAAGTTCGACTCCGCACCGCGGGCGAGGATCACCCGGTTCGCCTCGGCGTCGAGCTCGAGCGTGGTGACACCCGGACGGATCAGCGGGCGCACGGCATCGAGTGCCGCCGCCGTGATGAGGCCGGGTTCGACCATCGCGCGCAGCTGCGCGGGGTTCTTGTAGATCGACTTGCGGAACATCGGAGGCGATCAGGCCGCGAGGCGGAGACCGCGCGCGGCCAGCGCGGCGAAGATGCGCTCGGTGATCTCGTCGAGCGATCCGATGCCGTCGATCCGGTCGACGATGCCGCGGGGGCCGTAGACCTCGAGGATCGGCGCCGTCTCGTGCTCGTAGATGTCGAGACGGTGGGCGATCGCCTCGTCGGTGTCGTCCGAACGGCCCTGCTCCGCCGCGCGGAGCTTGAGTCGCTGGATGCTCTCGTCGCGCGACACGTCGAGCAGGATCACCGCGTCGAGCGACTCGCCGCGGCCGGCGAGGAACGCGTCGAGGTGCGCGACCTGCGCACTGTTGCGCGGATACCCGTCGAGGAGGAAGCCGTCGGCCGCGTCATCCTGAGAGAGACGATCGCGCACGATCTCGCTGGTGAGCTCGTCGGGAACCAGGTCGCCCTTGTCGAGGACCGCCGTGACCTGCTGGCCCAGCGGCGTCCCCTCCTTGATGTTCGCGCGGAAGATGTCTCCGGTCGAGACGACCGGGATCCCGTACGACTCGGCGATGCGCACGCCCTGCGTGCCCTTGCCGGACCCCTGGGGGCCGACGATCAGGAGACGAGCGGATGCCGTCATCGGAGGAGCCCTTCGTAGTGACGCTGCTGCAGCTGTGCATCGATCTGCTTGACCGTCTCGAGACCGACGCCCACGATGATGAGGATCGATGCGCCACCGAACGGGAAGTTCTGGTTGGCGCCGACGGTGGCGAGGGCGATGAGCGGGATCAGTGCGATCAGACCGAGGTAGATCGAGCCGGGCAGCGTGATGCGCGTGAGCACGTAGTCGAGGTACTCGGCGGTCGGGCGACCTGCACGGATACCGGGGATGAACCCGCCGTACTTCTTCATGTTGTCGGCGACCTCGACGGGGTTGAAGGTGATCGCGACGTAGAAGTACGTGAATCCGATGATGAGCAGGAAGTACGCGGCCATGTAGACCGGGTGGTTTCCCGTGGTGAAGTTGGTGCTGACCCAGGTGACCCACGCGGCCGGCTCCGAGCCGTCCTGCGGGGTGTTGAACTGGGCGATGAGCGCCGGGATGTACAGCAGCGACGAGGCGAAGATCACGGGGATCACACCGGCCATGTTGACCTTGATCGGGATGTACGTGTTGGTGCCGCCGTACGTCCGACGTCCCACCATGCGCTTCGCGTACTGCACGGGGATGCGCCGCTGCGACTGCTCGACGAACACGACCAGCGCCATCACGATGATTCCGACCAGGAGCACCAGGAGGAAGACCTCGAAGCCCTTGCTCTCCCAGATGAGCCACATGGCCCCGGGGAAGGTCGCGGCGATCGAGGTGAAGATCAGCAGGGACATGCCGTTGCCGATGCCGCGCTCGGTGACGAGCTCCGCGAACCACATGATGAGCCCGGTACCGGCCGTCATCGCCATGATGATGAGCAGCTGCGCCCACCACACGTCGTTGGTGAGCAGGTTCTGGCAGGCGGCGACGTCGGTGGTGCCGAACAGCTGTCCGCTGCGGGCGACCGTGACGAGGGTCGTGGACTGCAGCAGCGCGAGCGCGATGGTGAGGTACCGCGTGTACTGCGTCAGGCGGGCCTGACCGGCCTGGCCTTCTTTGTGCAGTGCCTCGAAGTGAGGGATGACGACCCGGAGGAGCTGCGTGATGATCGTCGCGGTGATGTACGGCATGACGCCGAGCGCGAAGATCGACAGCTGGAGGAGCGCCCCGCCGGAGAAGAGGTTGACCAGCCCGAGGAGTCCTTCGGTGCCCGAGTTCTGCGCGAGGCACTCCTCGACGTTCGGGAAGTTCACGAACGGAGCAGGGACATTCGAGCCAAGTCGGTAGATGGCGACGATGGCGAGGGTGAAACCGATCTTCCGACGCAGGTCGGGCGTGCGGAAGATCCGCGCGATGGCGCTAAACAAGGACGTTCCTCCTGAAAAGGTTGCCGTCCCTGAGGGACGGCTGAAAGAACAGGCTAACCCATAAGAGGGGCCGGAGAATCTCCGACCCCTCTCATGAAGTGGTTACTTGACGGATCCGCCTGCTGCCACGATCTTCTGCTCGGCAGAACCCGAGACCTTGTCGACCGCGACGGTGAGCTTGACGGCGATGTCGCCGTCTCCGAGAACCTTGACCTTCTCGTTCTTGCGAACGGCACCCTTGGCGACCAGGTCGCTGATGGTGACATCGCCACCGGAGGGGTACAGCTCCGCGAGCTTCTCCAGGTTCACGACCTGGTACTCCACGCGGAACGGGTTCTTGAACCCGCGCAGCTTCGGGGTGCGCATGTGCAGAGGCATCTGCCCACCCTCGAAGCCGACGCGAACGGTGTTGCGAGCCTTGGTGCCCTTGGTACCGCGACCCGCCGTCTTGCCCTTGGAGCCCTCACCGCGACCGACACGGGTCTTCGCGGTGTTGGATCCGGGGACCGGACGCAGGTGGTGGACCTTCAGCACGCCGGGGCGGGATGCCGGAGCATCCTTCTTCGGCGCAGCCTTCTTGGCAGCCGGCTTCGAGACGGCGTCGGCCTTGGCGTCGGACGCCTTGGCCGGTGCCTTCTTGGCGGCGGGCTTCTTGGCGGCTGCGGCCTTGGGAGCGGCAGCCTTCTTCGGGGCCTTCTCGGCGCCTTCGGCTTCGTTCTTCTCAGCCATTAGTCGATCTCCTCAACCTTGACGAGGTGGGCGACGGTCTTGACGTAACCGCGCGTCTGCGCGTCGTCGGGGCGCACGGTGCTGTCACCGATGCGCTTCAGACCGAGGCTGCGCAGCGTGTCACGCTGGTTCTGCTTCTCGCTCACCTTGGACTTGACCTGCGTGACCTTCAGGCGCGCAGCCATCAGGCACCTACCTTCTGTGCGGCGATGGCGTCAGCCTCCGCACGGACGAGACGCGCGGGTGCGACCTGGTCGAACTCGAGGCCACGACGTGCGGCGACCGCACGGGGCTCCTCGAGCTGCTTCAGGGCGGTCACCGTGGCGTGCACGATGTTGATCGTGTTCGACGAACCGAGCGACTTCGACAGCACGTCGTGGATACCGGCGCACTCGAGCACGGCGCGGACCGGACCACCGGCGATGACACCGGTACCGGCAGCGGCCGGACGGAGCAGGACGACGCCTGCTGCGGCCTCACCCTGCACGGGGTGCGGGATGGTGCTTCCGACGCGCGGAACGCGGAAGAAGTTGCGCTTGGCCTCTTCGATGCCCTTCTGGATGGCCAGAGGGACCTCACGAGCCTTGCCGTAGCCGACGCCGACCAGGCCGTTGCCGTCGCCGACGACCACGAGAGCGGTGAAGCTGAAGCGACGACCACCCTTCACGACCTTCGAGACGCGGTTGATGGTGACGACGCGCTCCAGGAACTGGTTGTCGCCGCGGTCGCGCGAGTTGCGGTCACGACCGCCACCCTGGTTGCGATCGCGACCGCCACCGCGGCGGCCCTCGCGGGCAGGCTCGGCCTGGGTCGTGCCGGCGGCCGTCTCAGAGACGACCGGAGCCGTCTCGGGAGCGGCAGCAGCCGTTTCGGTCACTTCGTTCTCCTTGTTGTCACTCACAGTGCCAGACCCCCTTCGCGGGCGCCGTCGGCGATGGCGGCGACACGACCGGCGTAGCGGTTGCCGCCACGGTCGAACACTGCCTCGGAAACGCCAGCGGCCTTCGCGCGCTCGGCGAGAAGCTCGCCGACCTTGCGGGCCTTGGCGGTCTTGTCACCCTCGAGCGAGCGCAGGTCGGTCTCGAGCGTCGAAGCCGACGCGACGGTGTGACCCTTGCTGTCGTCGACAAGCTGCACGAAGACGTGGCGAGCCGAACGGTTGACGACGAGGCGCGGACGCACCTCGGTGCCGACGACCTTCTTGCGAAGGCGGGCGTGACGACGCGCGCGGGCGTCAGACTTTGACTTGAGAGCCATGGTTACTTACCACTCTTTCCGGCCTTGCGACGCACGATCTCGCCGGCGTAGCGCACGCCCTTGCCCTTGTACGGCTCGGGCTTGCGGATCTTGCGGATGTTCGCAGCTGCCTCGCCGACAGCCTGCTTGTCGATTCCGCTGACGGTGAGCTTGTTGTTGCCCTCGACCGTGAGCGTGATGCCGGCGGGCGGGTCGATGAGGACCGGGTGCGAGAAGCCGAGGGCGAACTCGACCGAGCTGCCCTTCTGCGCCACGCGGTAACCGGTTCCGACGACCTCGAGACCCTTGGTGTAGCCCTGGGTCACGCCGATGATGTTGTTGTTGATGAGCGTGCGGGTCAGGCCGTGAAGCGACCGCGACTCGCGCTCGTCGTCGGGACGGGAGACCAGAACCTGGTTCTCCTCGACCGCGACCTCGATGGGCTTGGCGACCGTCAGGGTGAGCTCACCCTTGGGGCCCTTCACCGCGACCTCACGGCCGTCGACCGAGATGGTCACGCCCGCGGGAACGTCGATGGGAAGTCGTCCAATACGCGACATTTTCGATTACCACACGTAGGCGAGAACTTCTCCGCCCACGCCCTTCTGCTCTGCCTGACGGTCGGTGAGAAGACCGGAGGAGGTGGACAGGATGGCCACGCCGAGGCCGCCGAGGACACGGGGCAGCTCGGTGGACTTCGCGTACACGCGGAGGCCGGGCTTCGACACGCGCTTGATGCCCGCGATCGACCGCTCGCGGTTGGGGCCGTACTTCAGCTGGAGGGTGAGGTTCGAGCCGACGCGTGCGTCAGTCGTCTCCCATCCGGCGATGTAGCCCTCCTGCTGGAGGATCTCGGCGATGTGCGTCTTGAGCTTGCTCGACGGCAGGGTCACGGAATCGTGATGCGCCGAGTTCGCGTTGCGCAGACGGGTCAGCAGATCTGCGACCGGGTCTGTCATTGTCATTGTTGTTTTCCTTTGTTCATGAGGTTCCGGCTGCCGTTACACGACAGACGGCCTGCGATGACACGCAATCTTCAATTGTACGGGATCGGGCGGGGGGGGGGGGGGCCCCCCCCCCACCCCAAGAACACCGACGGGGGTTCATATAGGAATGGGGGACGCCGGTTGGCACAAACACCCCACCAAACAAAAACCACAAAACAGCTAG
>NZ_JBEOUR010000105.1:0-8386 GCF_040302605.1 Microbacterium sp. NPDC097977 | reverse complement strand
GAGGGCTACGCGACCTGGACCGAGGTCGCGCACGCGGTCGCCGAGTTCGAACCGGTCACGATGATCGTCGATCCGGCCGAGGTCTCCCGCGCCCGGCGCATGCTGAGCCGCGCCATCGACATCGTCGAGGCGCCGGTCGACGAGTTCTGGATGCGAGATTCCGGCCCCACCTTCGTGGTCGACGACGAACGCCCCGGCGTACTCGGCGCGGTCGACTGGATCTTCAACGGCTGGGGCGCCCCCGCGTGGGCGCGCTGGCAGAACGCCGCGCAGCACGCGCGCATCATCGCGGGCGCGGTCGGTGCCGAGCTGGTGACCTCGACCCTGGTCAACGAGGGCGGAGGCATCCATGTCGACGGCGAGGGCACCGTGCTGCTCACTGAGACGGTGCAGCTCGACCCGCGACGCAACCCCTTCGCCGACCGGCAGCGCGTCGAGGCCGAGATGGCCCGCACGATCGGCGCGACGACGGCCGTGTGGCTGCCCCGCGGACTCACCCGCGACTACGACGACTTCGGCACGAACGGGCACGTCGACATCGTCGCCACGATCGCCTCTCCCGGCCGACTGCTGCTGCACGACCAGCAGAACCCCGACCACCCCGACCACGCCGTGTCCCGCGAGCTGCGCGCGCACCTCGCACAGCAGACGGATGCCGCGGGCCGCGCGTTCGAGATCATCGACCTCCCCGCGCCATCGACCCTGCGCGACGACGAGGGCCCGGTCGACTGGAGCTACGTCAACCACCTGGTGACGAACGACGGGGTGGTCGCCTGCGGCTTCGGCGACGCGACGGCCGATGCGGCTGCCAGAGAGATCCTTGCCGACGCCTACCCCGGACGACGTGTCGTCACCGTCGACGCGCGCCCCCTGTTCGACCGCGGCGGCGGCATCCACTGCATCACCCAGCAGCAGCCGCGCATCGGCGGTGTCTCATGATCGACGTCGTCGAGGCCTCCATCGCCGATCTGCGGCGAGCGCTCGAGGCCGGAACCGCCACCGCCGTCGAGCTCGTCGACGCGTACCTCGCGCGCATCGCCGCCTATGACGGGCCCGACACTGCGACGGCGCTGAACGCGGTCGCGGTCGCGAATCCCGAGGCGCGCACCGAGGCCGAGGCGTCGGATGCACGGCGTGCACGCGGCGCCGTGCGCGGACCGCTCGACGGCATCCCCTACACCGCGAAGGACAGCTACCTGGTGCGCGGACTCACCGCCGCCGCCGGCAGCCCCGCTTTCGCCGAGCTGGTCGCCCAGCGCGACGCGTTCACGATCGAGCGGCTGCGTGCGGGCGGGGCGATCTGTCTGGGTCTGACCAACATGCCCCCGATGGCGAACGGCGGAATGCAGCGCGGTGTCTACGGCCGCGCCGAGAGTCCGTACAACCCCGACTTCCTCACCGCACCTTTCGCATCGGGGTCGTCGAACGGGTCGGGCACGGCGACGGCCGCGAGTCTCGGGGCCTTCGGCCTGGGCGAGGAGACCTGGTCGAGCGGCCGCGGTCCCGCCACGAACAACGCCCTCTGCGCCTACACGCCCTCCCGCGGGGTGATCTCGACCCGCGGCAACTGGCCTCTCGTGCCGACCATGGACGTCGTCGTGCCGCATGCCCGCACCATGGCCGATCTGCTCGAGGTCCTCGACGTGATCGTCGCCGACGATGCCGAGGTGCGCGGCGACTTCTGGCGCGCCCAGCCGTGGGTGACGCTGCCCGTGTCTTCCGAGGTACGGCCCGAGTCGTATCCGGCGCTGTCGGCCGATGCGACGGCTGCTCTCCGCGGCGTGCGCATCGGCGTCCCGCGCATGTACATCAACGCGGATCCGGAGGCCGGCACCGCCGACGCGCCCGGCATCGGCGGCCCCACCGGGCAGCGCATCGAGACCCGCGCCTCGGTGATCGAGCGCTGGGAGGCGGCTCGCCGCGACCTCGAGGCCGCCGGAGCGACGGTGGTCGAGGTCGACTTCCCCGTGGTGTCGAACTACGAGGGCGACCGTCCGGGCGCCCCCACCATCGCGACGCGCGGACTCGTGTCGCCGGCATACCTGCAGCGCGAGATCGTCGACCTGTCGGCGTGGGGCTGGGAGGACTTCCTGCAGGCGAACGGCGACCCGCGGCTGCACACGCTCGCGCAGGTCGACGGCGCATCGATCTTCCCGCATCCCGACGGAGCACTCCCCGACCGCTACACCGGGTTCGATGACGACATCGCCGAGTACCCGGGCTGGGTGCGTGCGAATCCGGGCGTCGGATTCGAGGACATGGCCGAGCTCCCCGACGGACTGCGCGGGCTGGAAGAGACCCGTCGCGTCGACCTCGAGGAGTGGATGGACGAGCACGAGCTCGACGCCGTCGTCTTTCCGGCCGTCGCCGACGTGGGGCCCGCGGACATGGACGTGAACGATGCCTCCGCCGACCTCGGCTGGCGCAACGGCACGTGGATCGCCAACGGCAACCTCACCGTGCGCCACCTCGGCATCCCGACCGTCACGGTGCCCATGGGCCTCATGCGCGACATCGGCATGCCGATCGGCCTCACCTTCGCAGGGCGCGCCTACGACGACTCCGCGTTGCTGCGTCTCGCTGCGGCGTTCGAGGCGATCGGAGCACCCGGCGCGCGGCGCACGCCTCCGCCGCGGACGCCGAGGCTGTGACGCTCTCGGGCATGGGTCTACTCTGAGCGCATGGACAGCGGGCTGATCTTCTACATCCTGTTCGGTCCCGCGCTGTTCGCGCTCGCCTGGTTCATCGTGGCGGGTATCAACCTGCTGATCCGCGTCATGGTCGAGCGCCTGACCGTGATCCACGCGGGTCGCAGCGAGCGATCCTATGTGCGCAAGCACCAGCGCGACACCCTGCCCCACGGTCTGCTCTGACCCAGGGACGACGGAGCGATTCCTTTCGTGCTGTTCGTCTTTCCGTTCTGGGCGGGCGTCAGTGCGTCCAGGTGTGCACCGGTTCGCCCGCCTGCGCGCGCTCCCGGTAGTCCGCGAGCATGCCGTGCAGCGCGTCGCGCCGTGACGCGCCGGCGCGCTCGCGAGCCGCGACGTTCTGCCGCTGCCAGACGGCGCCGTTGCGACCGGTGAGACATCGCTGCTCGATGATGCCGAGATACCGGTCCCGCACCTCGGGGTCGACGCCGTAGGCGTCCAGCCCCTCGGCCGCCGCGGGCAGCAGCCGTCGCAGCACCAGCTCTCTCGGGCTGATCCCGCCGACCTCCGGCCAGTACAGCCGCGAGTCGATGCCGCCGCGCGCCGCGGCCTGCAGGTTCTCGGCCGCGGCGTCGAAGGTCATCTGCGTCCAGATCGGACGGTCCGCCTCGGCCATGCTGCGCACGAGGCCGTAGTAGAACGCGGCGTCCGCCACCACGTCGACGACGCTCGGCCCCGCCGGCAGCACCCTGTTCTCGAGACGCAGATGTGCGGTCCCGCTCTCGACGTCGTAGACCGGGCGGTTCCAGCGATACACGGTGCCGTTGTGCATGCGCAGCTCGGCGAGCTCCGGCGCACGCCCCTCGGCCAGCGCCTCGAGGGGATCCTCCTCCGCGCACACCGGCAGCAGTGCCGGGAAGTACCGCGAATTCTCCTCGAAGAGGTCGAAGATCGATGTCACCCATCGCTCGCCGAACCAGACGCGGGGGCGCACGCCCTGATTCTTCAGCTCCTGCGGCCTGGTGTCGGTCGCCTGCTCGAACATCGGGATCCGCGTCTCGTGCCACAGCGCCTTGCCCGCGAAGAACGGGGAGTTCGCCGCGAGCGCCACCTGCACGCCGGCGATCGCCTGCGCCGCGTTCCAGTAGGCCGCGAACGACTCGGGGGCGACCTGCAGATGCAGCTGCACGGAGGTGCAGGCGGCTTCGGGCAGGATCGTGTCGCAGACCATCGAGAGCCGTTCGGCCGGTCGCTCCTCGTCCAGCGCGACGCCGTCGAGCTGCAGCTCGATGTCCTCGCCCCGCGCCGAGAGGATCTGCTGACCGAGCAGGCTGTATCGAGGGTCTGCCGAGAACCAGCGCTCGGTGAAGTGCGTCTCGTCGAGCGTCGGAAGCATCCCGATCATGGCCAGGCTGCTCCCGGCCGACTGCGCCCGACTGTCGGCGACATCGAGCGAGCCGCGCAGCACGGTCTCGAGCTGCTGGAGATGTGCGCCTCCGATCGGCCGCGGTGCCACATTGATCTCGACGTTGAAGCGCGCGAGCTCGGTCTGGAACGCCGGCGAGGAGATCGCGTCGAGCACCGCGTCATTGCCCCGCGCCGGTGCGCCCTGCTCGTCGACCAGGTTCAGCTCGATCTCCAGACCGAGCTGCGAGTCGGGGGCATCCACGGCCGAGAATCGGCCATCCGCCAGCATGGACGCCAAGGCCTCGAGACACCGCTCGGCCTTGGCACGGAACTGCGTACGGTCCTGGCGCGTGAAAGTCCGCGCCTCGATGCTGTCGCCCATACGCCGACGGTATCCACCGGATGACCACCCGTCGAGGAAGGCTTTCCATATTTCATGATTGTGACGCTCGCCACGATTGTTATATGTTCGTCCTGTCCGTCACCACAGGAAGCGACCCATGAGCACCGAGAACAACGAGCGCGAGCTCGAGGCCGGCATCGTCACAGATCTGTCCGGCCGGATGACCTACGGGTCGTACCTGTCACTCGACCAGCTGCTCACCGCGCAGAACCCGGTCAGCGTGCCCGAGCACCACGACGAACTGCTGTTCATCATCCAGCACCAGACCACCGAGCTGTGGCTCAAGCAGCTGCTGCACGAGCTGTCGTCCGCCCGCGAGCTCCTCGCCAGCGACGATCTGCGCGAGGCCCTGAAGCGCGTCGCGCGCGTCAAGCGCATCCAGGACGTCATGACCCAGCAGTGGGCGATTCTCGCGACGCTCACACCGACCGAGTACGCGCAGTTCCGCGGCGCGCTCGGCAACTCCTCGGGCTTCCAGTCCGTGCAGTACCGCGCCGTCGAGTTCGCGCTCGGCAACAAGAACGAGAAGATGCTGAACGTGTTCAGCGACCACCCCGCCAACCTCGCGCTGCTCACCGCCGAGTGGCACGCTCCGACGCTCTACGACGAGTTCCTGCGCTACGCCTCGCGACGCGGGCTGCCGATCCCCGCCGAGATCCTCGATCGCGACGTGCGCCTCCCCTACCGCGAGACACCCGAACTCGTGCCTGCGATCCGCGAGATCTATCAGAACCACCAGCAGCACTGGGACCTCTACGAAGCCTGCGAAGACCTCGTCGACCTCGAAGACAACTTCCAGTTCTGGCGCTTCCGCCACCTCAAGACCGTCGCCCGCACGATCGGCATGAAGGTCGGCACCGGGGGTTCGAGCGGCGTGGGGTTCCTGCAACGCGCTCTCGATCTGACGTTCTTCCCCGAGCTCTACACCGTGCGCACCGAGATCGGCCGCTGATGAACGCCGCGACCTTCTTCGACGGCGAAGGATGGCGCGAAGGCCTCGTCGAGCTGATCGACGGACGGATGCTGCTGCGCGACGAGCGTCCCGCACCCGGCGCGCCTCGTCTCGACGGCGTGGTCATCGGCGGATTCACCGACCACCACGTGCACCTGCAGCTCGTCGACCACACCCTTCTCGGCAGCTCGACGCTCGGACGCGTGGTCGATCTGGGCGCGAACCCGGAGGCCATCGCCGCACTGGCCGCAGCGCGTTTCGTCTCGGTCGCTGGCGCTCCCTCGCTCAACGAGCGGGGTGTTGACGACACGGACGCCCGCTCGTTGAGCGAGCGGAGCGAGACGACACGCGTCCACGCCCGCACGCTCGACGACCGGGAGGCCGACCACACCCACACCCACGCCCACACGCTTGAGGACCGGGAAGGCGACCACCCCCGCTCGTTGAGCGAGCGGAGCGAGACGAAACGCACCGACGCCCACACGCTCGCGGACCGGGGCGTCGACCGCACCGACGCCCACACGCTTGAGGACCGGGAAGGCGACCACCCCCGCTCGTTGAGCGAGCGGAGCGAGACGAAACGCGCCCCCCACCGCGTCGCGATCGACTTCGCGGGCGCGTTCCTCACGCCGGTCGGCGGGTATCCGAGCGACCGCGACTGGGCACCTGCAGGGTCATTCCGCGAGATCGCGGACGCCGAGACGGCGCACGCGGCGGTCACCGAGATGGCGGATGCCGGAGCATCCGTCATCAAGGTCGCGAGCAACACCGACGCCGGGCCCGTCTTCGCCGACGACCTGTTCCGCGCGATCGTCGACGCCGCCTCCGGCCGCGGACTCCCCGTCGTCGCCCACGCCCAGGGCGCCGGCGAGGCCCAGCGCGTCGCGCGCCTCGGCGCCACCCGTCAGGCCCACGCACCCTTCACCGAGCGACTCGACGACTCCGAGATCGCGGCGCAGGCCGCATCCGTCGCCTGGATCTCGACGCTCTCCATCCATGACGGTGACACGCTCGCCACGGCGGTCGACAACGTCCGCCGCTTCCATGCCGCCGGCGGCACCGTGCTCTACGGCACCGACATGGGCAACGGCCCGACGCCGGTCGGGTTGAACCCCGCCGAGCTCGACGCCCTCCGTGACGCGGGCATCGACGGCGACGACCTGCTGCGCTCCCTCGCCCCACAGGACCCCCGCGACCTCGCATCCGTGCTGCTGCACCTTGCCGACGTCACCGCAACCCCGTCTTCCGCCCGCCCGCTCACCCCCGCCGATCTGAAGGTGTGACATGACCGACCCCCGCGATTCCGCCCGTCTCGACACCGCACTTCTCGAAGAAGCCCGGGCCCTCGACGCCGCCGACCCGCTGCGCGAGCACCTCGACGCGTTCGCCGATGCACCGGGCGTCGACGCGTACCTCGACGGCAACTCCCTCGGCCGTCCGTTGCGCAACATCCCCGAGAAGCTCGCCGCGTTCGCACGCGACGACTGGGGCACGCGGCTGATCCGCTCGTGGGACGAGCAGTGGATGGCGCTGCCGATGGAGCTCGGCGACCGGATCGGCGCCCTGACGCTCGGCGCCGCACCGGGACAGACCGTCGTCGCCGACTCGACGAGCGTGCTGATCTACAAGCTGATGCGGGCCGCCGCCACCGCCGACCCCACCCGCACCGAGCTCGTGATCGAGGCGGGGAACTTCCCCACCGACCGGTTCCTGGCCGCTGGCGTCGCGGCCGAGACGGGGATGACCGTGCGGTGGATCGAGCCCGACCCCGTGCGCGGAGTGCAGATCGCCGATGTGCGCGACACGATCTCCGAGCGCACGGCGCTCGTGTCGCTCAGCCACGTCGACTATCGCTCCGGGGCGCTCGCCGACATGCCCGGCATCACCGCCGCTGTGCACGAGGCGGGCGCGCTGATGATGTGGGACCTCTGCCACTCGGCCGGCGTCATCCCGATGCAGCTCGACGCCTGGGGCGTCGACATGGCGGTCGGATGCACGTACAAGTACCTGAACGGCGGGCCCGGCTCTCCCGCGTTCGCCTACCTGCGCCACGACCATCAGGGCGTACTGCGCCAGCCGATCCAGGGCTGGTGGAGCGCGGCGGACATCTTCGCGATGGGCCCCGAGTACGTGCCGGCCGGCGACATCCGCCAGCTGCTCAGCGGCACACCCCCGATCACCTCGATGCTCGCCATGCAGGGGATGCTCGACCTCCTCGAGCTGTCGACGATCGAGGGCGTCCGTGAGAAGTCGGTCTCGCTGACCGATCTCGCCGTCCGCGCCTACGACGCGGCTCTCGCGCCCCTCGGCGTGCGCCTCTTGAGCCCTCGGGATTCCGCCCTTCGCGGCGGACACGTCACGATCGGGCACCCCGACTTCCGCGCGGTGACGCAGCGGCTGTGGGCGCAGGGCATCATCCCCGACTTCCGTTTTCCCGACGGCATCCGCCTGGGGCTGTCGCCCCTCAGCACCTCGCACGTCGAGACGATCACCGGCGTGCTCGCGGTGCGGGATGCCCTGGAGTCGCATGAGGGCTGACCGCGATCGTCGGGTCGTGGACGACGCGGTGCTCGACGACATCGATGCGCGCCCCGGCAGCACCGCCTCGCTGCTGCGCACCCTGATCGGCCTGTATCTGCGTCCGCTGGGAGGCTGGGTGTCGACGGCCGATCTGATCGCGCTCGCCCACGACCTCGGCATCCCCGCCGCGCAGGCGCGCACCGGCATCACCCGGCTCAAGCAGAAGGGCCTGCTGCTGGCCGAGCGTCGGCACGCCGTCGGATATCGCCTGAACCCGGCGGCCACGACGATGCTGGAGCGGGGCGACCGCCGCATCTTCGAGATGCGCGAGATGACGGAGGCCGACAGCTGGTGCCTGATCTCGTTCTCGATCCCCGAGAGCGCCCGCGGTGTGCGCCATCAGCTGCGCCGTCGACTGCACTGGATCGGCGCGGGGGTCGTGTCGCCAGCTCTCTG
>NZ_JBEOUR010000104.1:0-8900 GCF_040302605.1 Microbacterium sp. NPDC097977 | reverse complement strand
TCGGTGACTCCCGAGTAGAGGCTCAGGATGAGGTCGGGCTTGAGCGCCTTGATCGCCTCGTAGTTGGGGCCGTCCTCCGTGAAGGGGATGATCTCGGGCGTCTCGCCGTACTCCTCGGTGACGAAGTCCTCGAACCAGGGCTGGTAGCCGCTCTCGTCGGCGCCCCAGACCTCTTCCATGCCGACCGGGTTCGTGCCGAGGGCCGCGACGATGTCGGGGGTCATCCAGCCGAGGGTCACGATGCGCTGCGGCTTCTCGGGGATGATCGTCTCGCCGTGGGCGTGCTCGATGACCACGGCATCGCCGGATACGGATGCGGGGGCGGATTCCGCGGTGTCGGCCGGTGTCGCGCACCCCGCGAGGGTGAGGGCTGTCGCGATGGCGGCCGCGATGAGCGCGGCACCGCGGCGGGTCTTCGGGCGCGCAGAAGCGTGCGTCATGATTCTCCTTCAGAGAGAGGGGAGGGGCGTGCCGCGTCCACGCGGCGGGAAGTTAGGTAAGCATGCCCTAACACAATGATGCTAGGACGGGGAGTGCGCGCTGGGTGTCGATAGACAGACGACTTGTGTCGCTGAATCGACAGTCCGCGGTCATCCCGGGAGCGTCATCGCCAATACAGCTGATGAACCGGGTCGGCCTGCACGCGCGCCACATGCTGCCGGGGGGTCGTGCCGAACCGTTCTTTGAACGCCGCGGAGAACGCGCTGGTCGTGGCGTACCCGCAGCGGTGGGCGGCGGCGCCGATGGGGGTGCCGTCGACGATCAGTCGGGCGGCCAGTGTCATCCGCACCCCGGTTCGCCACCGGCCGAATGTCATGCCGACGTCGTTCTGGAAGATGCGCAGGACGGTGCGCTCGTGAAGCCCGTGGGCTCCGAACAGATCCCGCGCACTGCGGGGGTCGCCGGGGTCGGCGAGCACGGCCTGCACGAGCGATCTCACCCGTTCGTCGGCCGGCATGGGCACCTCGCCCCAGCCGTCTGCGGTCTCTGCCGACGGGTGCTGCAGCATCTCGATGAGCACCGACTGGATGCGCACCCGCAGCTCGGTGGGCATGTCGTTCACCCCGAGGTGCAGGAGCATCTCCTGTGCGGCTCGCGGCACCAGCACCTGCACGATGTCGTCGATGGGGGAGAGCAGCGACGCATCGGAGATGTAGGTGTAGCACCCCGTCGAGTCGCGTTCGTGGCGGGCGGTGTGCGGCGTGCGGGCGGGGATCCACAGGCCCTGCCCGGGCGCGAGGCGCCACATGGCATCCTGCAGCTGCACCCAGACCGTGCCGCGGTAGCACCACGCGAGCATCGCATCGGGATGGGAGTGAGGCGGTGCGAGCGGCCGGGTGTCGGTGTCCTCGCCCGTGACGACCCCCGTGCCCATCAGGTACGGCTCGCGGATCGTCGACGGCTGCACCGGGCTCGCGGCCCACTCGTCCTGTCGATAGGAGTTCACTCTGTGCTCCGCGTCGGGCTCTATCGGGCGTCGCTCGCGGTGATCCGCGCCTCGACCGGGGCCCATCCGCTCTCGAGCACGCGGAACCCCGCGTCGAGGATGCCGAGCTGGTCGTCGTTCTCGTTCACGAGCAGCTGCATCTGCAGCACGAAACGCGAGTACACCCGGATCTCCGGGGTCGGCGCCGTCAGTCCGAGCTCGTCCGCGATCGCATCCGCCAGGGCGTCTTCGTGCCGCAGCCACATCCTCGCCGCGTAGTCCCGCAGCGCCGGAGTGTCGTTGAGGAAGTCGAGGAAGATCCGCGTCACGTCATTGCCGTGCTCGTCGATGTTCGCGCCCACTTCGGCCGTGTAGAAGTCGCGGATCGCCTGATTGATCGTCACGCCGCCGGCGCGCTCGCGAACGGCGGAGACCAACCGGTCGCGCTGCTCGTCGTCCTCGTCGAAGACGAGCGCCTCCTTCTGCGGAAAGTGCGCGAACACGGTGGTGGGGGAGACGTCGGCGGCGTCGGCGACCTCGCGGATGCTGACGTTGTCGAACCCGCGCTCGAGGAACATCATCGTCGCGACGTCGGAGATGTTCTTCCGGGTCGCTGCCTTCTTGCGTTCACGGCGCCCGAGCGGCTCGGTATCGGTCATGCGTCCAGGGTATCGCGCACTCGTTCCAAAACTGGCTTGACACCAAAACTGGTATTGATACAGTTACGGAGTGACTACACCTAAAATCTCGTCTGCGCGCGGCGAAAAGCGCGCGTGGCTCATGCTCGTCGTGCTGACGATGCTCACCGTCGTCGGCATGACCGTCGTGCTCCCCGTCCTGCCGTTCGTCGTGCTGCAGTACGTCTCGCACGAGGGCGATCTCGCGATCTGGGTCGGCGTGCTCGAGGCGGTCAACGGCCTGTGCGCGTTCCTGGTCGCCCCGTTCCTCGGCCGGCTGTCCGATCGCTTCGGCCGCCGCCCCGTGATCATCGGCGCCGCATTCGGCGCCGCGTTCGCCATGACCCTGTTCGGCATCGGCGGCGCCATCTGGGTGCTCGTGCTCGCCCGCGTCATCCAGGGGCTCACCGCCGGCGACCTGCCCGCGCTGTTCGCGTATCTCGCCGACATCACCCCTCCCGAGAAGCGCGCTCAGCGCTTCGGTCTGCTCGGCGCGCTCTCGGGCATCGGCATGATGATCGGGCCGGCGATCGGCGGTCTGCTCGCCACCGTGAGCCTGCAGCTGCCGGTGTTCCTCACCGCCGCCGTCGGCCTGACGATCGCGATCCTCAGCATCTTCCTGCTGCCCGAGAGTCTCGCGCCCGAGAACCGCATCACGCGGATCGCGGTGCGCGACATCCAGCCGTTCGGAGTCTTCAGGGAGGCCTTCGGGCGCAGGGAGCTACGCGGCCTGATGATCGGCTTCGGCCTGCTGGCGCTGCCGTTCGGCTTCTTCGTCAACAACTTCAGCGTGCTGGCACTGGATGCGGTCCAGTGGGGGCCGACGCAGATCGGTCTGCTCACGGCCGGCGTCGGCATCATCGACATCCTCATCCAGGGCCTGCTGCTCGGCATCCTGCTTCCTCGCATCGGCGAGCGCGGCGTGATCATCAGCGGCATCGTCGCGCAGGCGATCGGACTCACCGCCCTCGCGATCGTCGCCTCGATCTTCGCGCAGCCGTGGGTGTTCATCGTGGGCGCTCTCATGCTCGCCGCGGGGCAGGGGGCGTCGACCGCCGCGTTGGACGGTGCGATGTCGAATGCGGTCGGAGACGACGAGCAGGGATGGCTCGGTGGCGCGACGCAGTCGCTGAACGCGGCGATGGGCACGGTGGCGCCGCTCATCGCGGGCGCCCTCTACGTCACCGTGAGCCATGCCGCGCCGTACTGGCTCGGGGCTGTGCTCATGCTCGTCGCCGTGGTCGTCGTCGGCCGCGCGCACATCGTGAACACCGCGAAGCGAGAATCCGTCGACACGGAGTACGTCCTGCCGATCGAGCTCGCGCACGCCGACGGCTGAGATGGTGGGCAGGGACGGGCGTGGGGGAGGGATGATGGAGGCATGCCGTCATCCCACCGCCCGGGTCTGCGGGTCTCGTCGGGCCTCACCATCCCCGAGGCCGAGCTGTCGTGGCGGTTCTCGCGGTCATCCGGCCCGGGCGGTCAGGGCGTGAACACCGCCGATTCCCGCGTCGAGCTGGTGTGGGATGCGGGGGCGAGCGCATCGCTCACCCCCTACCAGCGCGAGCGACTTCTCGACCGGCTGAGCGGTCGTCTGGTGAACGGGGTGCTGACGATCGCCGCCTCAGAGCACCGGGCCCAGCTGCGCAACCGCGACGCCGCCCGCGAGCGGCTCGTGGCCCTCGTCGCCGAGGCTCTGCGCCCGCCCGCACCGCAGCGCCGTGCGACGAAGCCCAGTCGTGGCTCGAAGGAGCGGCGCCTGACCGCGAAGAAGCAGCGCACCGGCATCAAGAACCTGCGCAAGCCTCCGCGCGACGGGTGATCGCTGCGGTCAGTCCTTCTCGTCGCCGGTGCCGCGCACCAGCTCGAGCCCCGCTCCGGCGAACTGGCGCAGGGTCGCGTCGGGCAGGAACGCTCGGGTGAGGGCGCGGCCGATCGCGGCGAGATCGACCTCGTCGCGATACAGCAGGTACATGGTCTCGTAGCGCGGGTGGAACTTCTGCTTGAAGCGATGCAGCGAGCCGAAGCCGTACACGGGTTCGAGCGCCTCGGCCAGACGGTCGCTGAGAGCCGCGATCATGCCGGCATCCGGCGGATAGTCGTGGGCGAGCGGGGCGCCCGAGAGCGACATGATCTCGGCACCCTCCTCCGAGAACTGCCGCGCGGAGGACCCGATCAGATACTCCATCACGGGGCCGAAGCCGCCCTCGCGGCGGCGCATGAGATCGAGCGTCCATCCGCGCACGGTGCCGCCTTCCCCGTACACCGGCAACCACGACAGGAACCCGTCGACGTCGCCGTTCGGGG
Source organism: Microbacterium sp. NPDC097977 (assembly GCF_040302605.1). NCBI lineage: Bacteria > Bacillati > Actinomycetota > Actinomycetes > Micrococcales > Microbacteriaceae > Microbacterium > Microbacterium sp. NPDC097977. Next base: position 4,490 of record NZ_JBEOUR010000104.1, on the reverse strand, counting down.
CGAGGGCGAGCGCGAGGCGCACCTCGGGATCCTCCGCCTCATCGAGCGTGCCGAGGGTGAACCGCATCTCCGGGAGGTCCTTGTCGCCGACCCACGCCTCGGAGATCGCCCGCAGCTGCTGCTGCACGCCCCACGATTCGGCCTTGAGGTGCGTCATCCGGAACGTCATCTCATCGCGGCCCGCCCTGTTCAGCGAGGTCCGCACGGAGTTCCAGCGCTTGCCGGTGAACTCCAGCCCCGGCAGGTCGACGATCGTGTCGTCGGCGACCACGATGCTGCGCCAGGTCGCGGGCACGGCGCGGCGGGTGGCATCGTCCGCGCTGAAGAAGCACGGCACGAGTCCGGCGTTCTCGGCCGCGCGGATGAAGGATGCGACGGCCCCTGCGCGGGCCTGCGCGGGGCCGATCGGATCCGCGAGCGCGAGGGCGACCCCGGCCCGACGCTGATAGGCGACCAGCCCGCCGGGGATGCGGGCGTAGCTGTTGCCCTCCCACGTCGACATCCACGACAGCGTCCCGCCGCCGTGCTCACGCAGCGCCACCTTCACCTCGTCGGCGGTGGGAGCGGGCTGCGTGCCGAGGAGCGATCTCCGCTTCGCGCGGAACGCCCGACGCACGGCGATCAGGTAGGCGAGCATGATCACCCACAGCACGGCGTTCGCGAGAGCGAGCTCCGTGTCGCCGTCCCAGCGCAGGTCGACGTCGGCCTGCGAGAACACCGTGATGAGCACGAGCACGAGGGCCCCCACCAGGATGTTGAAGAGCCCGAGCAGCATCACGAGCACCCACGCCCAGCGTCGCCCGCGGCGCAGTCCGGTGACCAGCACCACGATGACGACGAGGTCGAGCGCGAGGTCGATGAATCCGCCTGACGCGGGGTCGGTCTGACCGAACGGACCGTCGGTGGCCACCAGGGTGGTGATGATCTCGACCGCACCGAGCACCAGCAGCGAGACCACGGCGACGAGGCGCTGCTCCCTCACCGTCGTGCGCTGGACGCGCAGGGTGCGGTCGGCGAACAGGATCAGCAGCACCGCGAGCAGGTGCTCGAGGTCGGCGACCTTGCCCCAGAACAGCATGGAGATGAACACGAACCCCAGCAGGACCAGCCAGCCTCGCACCCGCCACGGTGGGCGGAAGAGTCCGACGGCCGCGGCGATGCACGCCATCGTCCCGCCGGATGCTCCGACATCGAGCGCCTGCGCCTGCGTGGCGGCCCACGCCCAGGGCAGCTGTGAGGCGATCAGCAGCACGAGGGCGGTCGCGAACATCGCGAACAGCTGGCCGATCCAGTAGTAGGCGAGAGCGACCCTGCTGCCCCGACGGAACTCGAGGTACGCCATGCCCCAGAACCCGGAGATCGTGAAGAGATAGACCCAGGGGGCGTTGACGAAGAACGTCCCGGTCAGCGGCGTCCACCACCGGCCGGCGAGGAAGTTCGGCAGTCCGTAGGCCACGTCCTCGAACAGCGGGGTGCTCTCGAACGGGCGCCACAGGCCCTGCCAGGCCACGCCGACGATGAGGATCAGCAGCACCATCATCAGGGTCGCCGGAATCCTCCGCACGACGGCGAGAGCGGGATGCGCGGCGGATCGCGTCTCGGTCATGCGCTCAGCGTACCGACGGTCACCGCGCGGCGGGAGCATCGGATCGGACCTGTCGCTCGCCGCCTCCACCGCCTTGAATGGAGCCATGCCCCTTTCCCTGCATCCGGTGGTCGGCCCGCCGCCCTCGCACCCGCACCCGCTCCCGCATTCGCCGACCGGCAGGCGGCGTCGCGGGGCGGCGCTCGCCGCGGCCTGCGTGTCGGTGTCGCTGCTTCTGACGGCCTGCACGGCGCCGTCGCAGACGGTCTCCGTGCCGGCCCCCGAGTCCTTCACCGAGAGGCTCGAGACCCCCTGGTCGATCGCCTTCCACGGCGAGGTCGCGCTGGTGAGCGAGCGCGACAGCGCGCGGGTGCTCGAGATCGCCGACGACGGCACGGCGCGCGAGGTGGCCGTGATCGACGGCGTCTCGGCCCGGGGCGAGGGAGGTCTGCTCGGGCTGGCCGTGCACGAGGACCAGCTCTTCACCTACATCACGGCGGCGGACGAGAACCGTGTCGAGCGGCGGGAGATCCGCGGCGAGCCGGGTGGCCTGTCCCTCGGCGAGCCGACGACGGTGATCGACGGCATCCCGGCCGCGGGGAATCACAACGGCGGGCGCATCGGGGTCGGGCCCGACGGGATGCTGTACGTGACCACCGGCGATGCGGGGGACCGCGATGCCGCCCAGGACCTCGACGCGCTCGCGGGCAAGATCCTGCGGCTCACGCCCGAGGGCGGGGTTCCGGCCGACAACCCCTTCGGGGGCTCTCCCGTCTACAGCTACGGGCACCGCAATCCGCAGGGCATCGCGTGGGATGCCGAGGGTGCGATGTACGCGAGCGAGTTCGGACAGGACACCTGGGACGAGCTGAACGTGATCGAGCCAGGGGGCAACTACGGCTGGCCCGAGGTCGAGGGGATCGCCGGAGACGACGACTACATCGACCCCGTGCAGCAGTGGGCTCCGGATTCGGCGAGTCCGAGCGGAATCGCCGTCACCGGTTCGGACATCGTCATCGCCAACCTGCGGGGCGAACGCCTGCGGGTCGTGCCGCTCGACGACCTGAGTCGCAGCACCGACCAGTACGTCGGCGAGTTCGGCCGCCTGCGCGACATCGTCGTCGGCGAGGGCGGCACGTTCTGGATGCTCACCAACAACACCGACGGCCGCGGGAATCCGGCGCAGGGCGACGACCGCATCCTCCGACTGGGCAGGGACTGAGCCGCCAAGGCTGAGCCGCCACGGCGACCGGTGCTCTCAGGCGAACGCGTCGATGCCGGTCGCCGCCACCGACAGCGCCCACAGGCGCTCGGCGGCATCCGTGTCGATCGCCCACTCCTTCACCCCACCGGTGGTCATGTCCGTGTGTTCTGCCGGGACGATGCCCTTGATCGCGCAGTCCTCGCAGTACGCGCCGCTGCGGGAGACGAGCTCCGCCGCGGTCGCCGCCCACAGACCGGTCGACGCCCCCTGGGCGGGGGTCTTGAACCGCGGGTTCGGTGTGCCGTCGGCGTCGATCCAGCCGCGCGAGAGCAGCTCCTCGCGGGGGACGTGCCGCTGCAGCTCGGTCATGATGCCGCCCGGATGCACGGAGAACGCGAGGATGCCGCGGTCGGCGCCCCGACGCGCCAGCCCCACCGCGAACAGGGCGTTCGCGGACTTCGACTGCCCGTAGGCGACCCAGGGGTCGTAGGGCGTCGTCTCGAAGTCGATGTCGTCGAAGCGCACCGGCGAGCGGTAGTGCCCTCCCGACGAGTACGAGACGACCCGCGCGCCGTCCGTCAGCAGATCGGCGACACCGCCCACGAGGGCGAAATGACCCAGGTGGTTGGTGCCGAACTGCGACTCGAAGCCCTGAGCGGTGTGCTCGAAGGGAGTCGCCATGATCCCGGCCACGTCGAGCACCAGATCGATGGGCCGGCCGTCGCGACGGACCGACTCCGTGAACGCGGCGACCGAGTCGAGATCGCCCAGATCGGCCGCGCGCACCTCGGTCCCGACGAATCCGTCGAGGGCATGTCGAGCGACGTCGGGACGCCGCGCCGGGACGATCACATGCACCCCGGCGTCCGACAGGGCGCGCACCGTCTCCAGGCCGAGCCCGGAGTACCCGCCGCTGACGATCGCCGTGCGGCCGGAGAGGTCGACGCCGGCGATCACCTCGGCCGCGGTGGAGCGGTAGCCGAACTCGGAGTCGAGCGGCTGCTGGCGGGCGATCATGTCGAGGGGATCTGTCATGAGATGACCGTACGCCTGTGCGCTCGCTGCAGGCTGTATGGTTCTCAGTCGTCGTCCGCCGACCCGTCACCCGCCGACCCGTCACCCGGACCGCGCGACCTCACGATCCGGCATCGGTCGGGGCGGGGACCGGGGCAGGGCCGAGCCGCCCCCCATATGCCCGCCTAGACTGGAGGGGTGGCGAGACTGTTGATCGTGGGCGGGTTCCTGGCAGCCATCTTCTGGGTGTACAGCATCGTCGACTGCGCCGTCCAGCCGCAGACACGGCACCGCGGTGTGAGCAAGGGCATCTGGATCGCCATCGTGGCCCTCGTCCCGGTGATCGGCGGCGTCCTGTGGTTCACGCTCGGCCGTCGCCGGGCGAACGACGACGGCGGCGCCATCCGCATCGTCGCTCCGGACGATGATCCCCAGTTCCTCCGCAGCATCAGCAAGAGCGAGCAGGATGCCCGCATCCGCCGTCTCGAGGAGGAGCTCGCGCGGCTCGACGACGAGACCGACGACGGCCCCGCCCCGGACAGCACGGCGCCGGACGCCCGTCCGTGACCTCGCCTGCTGCCATGGAGTCTCCGGCCATGGACGCGGCCGCGTCCCTCGTCGCCGAGCTCATCGGCAACGGAGTGCGCGACCTCGTGCTCTCGCCCGGCTCCCGCTCGCAGGCGCTCG
>NZ_JBEOUR010000103.1:0-8998 GCF_040302605.1 Microbacterium sp. NPDC097977 | reverse complement strand
AACTCGTTCACGACCTTGTCTTCGAGCGAGCCGTACTGCTCGTCGTCGAGCTTGATCTTCTCGATCAGCTCTGCGGCCTCGGGGAACTCCTCGGCGAAGCCCTTCGTGCCGAGGAAGTGCAGGGCCTCAGCCTCGCCCATCGCGCCCTTGGGGTCTTCGAGGTCCTTCACGGGGAAGGCGTCATTGGCCCAGAACGGACGCCACAGCGTCACGACGACGTCCTCCTGCTTATCGGTCGCGGACTTCAGCTCGGTGAGCATCGCCGCGGTCGACGAGGTGACGAGCTCGTACTCGCTGTCGAGACCGTACTCGGGCATCATCTTCTGCGTCTGCGCGGTCAGACCGGCGCCCGGCTCGATGCCGTAGATCTTGCCGTCGAGCTCTGCACCCTTGCCCACGAGGTCCTCGATGGAGTTCAGGTCGGAGTACTCCGGAACCGCGAGGGTCAGCTTCGCGTTGTCGTAGTACGCGCCGAGGTCTTCGATGTCGTCGCCGTACTGGTCCATGTAGGACTTGTGCGTCAGCTCGGGCCACGCCGACGGGTACATGTCGACATCGCCCTGGGCGAGGCCGGTGTACAGCGGGCCCGCCTCGGTCAGCGTCTTCATCTCGACCGTGTAGCCGATCTTCTCGAGCTGGTCCTGCAGCAGGTACGCGGTGCTGAGTCCGTCGGTCCACGAGGGCAGGAAGCCCAGCGTGATCGTGCCCTTGTCGCCCGATCCGGTGTCTCCGCCGCCGGCGCCTCCACCGGTGCCGCCCATGCCGTCGCCGCTGCATCCGGCGAGGGTCAGGGTCGCTGCGGCTCCGATGGCCGCGATCGTCAGGAACTTCTTCTTCATGTGTGTCTCTCTCTCGTTACGTATATATGGGTGCTGTGTTGCTGTGTACTGCGGTGGTGCTGTTCTCTTGTGGGAGGGATGAGTCAGTGCACGCCGCCGCCGACGGCGGTGCGGCGCGGAGAGGCCTTCTCGCGCTCGGCCGCATCGGCGGCATTCTTCGAGTCAGCCACCTCGGCCGACTTGGATGCGGATGCGGATGCGGTCGACGACGCCTCAGTGGTGGCCGCCTCGAGGCGCTGCGTCGTCCGACGACGCGCGAGCAGGCCGAGCAGCGACGAGCGGTTGCTGCCGAGGTCGCCCAGCGCCGCGGTGACGCGGTCGAGGAACACGGCGATGAGCACGACGCCCAGACCCGCCTCGACGCCCTTGGCGATGTTGATGGTCGAGATCGCCTCGACGACGATCTTTCCGAGGCCGTCCGCGCCCGCCATTCCGGCGATGACCGCCATCGACAGCGCGAGCATGATGACCTGGTTGACGCCGGCGAGGATCGTCGGCATCGCGAGCGGAAGCTGGATGCCGCGCAGGATCTGCCCCGGCTTGGCGCCGAACGCCTGCCCTGCCTCGACGGTCTCGGAGTCGACTCCGCGGATGCCGAGCTCGGTGAGGCGCACGCCCGGGGGCAGCGCGAAGATCACGGTCGCGACGAGTCCGGGGACGACGCCGATGCTGAAGAACACGATCGCCGGGATCAGGTAGACGAAGGCCGGCATGGTCTGCATGAAGTCGAGCACGGGCTTGAGCACCGCGCGCACGGTGGCGTTGCGGGCCGACCAGATGCCGAGCGGCACGGCGATCAGCACCGCGATCACCGCGGCGACGAGCACGAGGGCGAGCGTCTGCATCGCCGGAACCCAGAGGTTCATGGCGACGATCAGCCCGAACGAGACGACCGTGCCGATCGCGAGCTGCCAGGAGCGCACGAGCCACGCGATGAACGCGGCGATCAGGATGATGACGATGAAGTGCGGGCTGAGCAGCGCGCGGGTGAGGCCGTCGACGAGGAAGCTGACCACGAACGAGATGACGTCGAGCAGACCGTCGAGGTTCGTCTTGATCCAGTCGACGCCCGTCGCGACCCAGCTGCCGAGGGGAATGCGGAAACCATCCATCAGCGCACCTCCTCCGTCGTAGCTGCGGCCGGCTGCGGGTCGGCCGTCCATCCGTCATCGAGCACCGCGTCGATCTCCGCCTGCGGCATCGGAAGAAGCGGCACCGTGATCTCGCCGGTCGCACCGGGGCCGGGGCCCAGCGCTGCGAGCAGGGTGATGCGCGGGATCACGCCGGTCAGTCGTCCTGCGGCATCCACCACGGCCAGCGGCAGGGGCGACTCCACCGACGGCACGAAGAGATTCATCAGCACTTCGTCTTCGCTCACGCTCTGCGGCACCGGCTTGATGATCGACTCGAGGGTCGACACGCCCTTGCGCACGAGCTTGACGGCATCCCGATCGGTGACGATGCCGAGCAGCTTGCGGTCGCGACCGGTGACGTACGTCGCCGACATGAACGCGTCGCGCATCTGGCGCAGCGCGGTGCGCGGGCCCGCCGTCTCGGCGACGACCGGGCGCGGGCGCTCCATGACGTTCGCGGCGGTGAGCACGCGGGCACGGTCGACGTCCTGCACGAACTGCTCGACGTAGTCGTTCGCCGGGTCGGTGAGGATGTCTTCCGGCGTTCCGATCTGCACGATGCGACCGTCGCGCATCACGGCGATGCGGTCGCCGAGGAACATGGCCTCGTTGAGGTCGTGGGTGATGAAGACGATCGTCTTCTGCAGCTTCTCCTGCAGTTCGAGCAGTTGCTCCTGCATCTCACGGCGGATCAGCGGGTCGAGCGCGCTGAACGCCTCGTCCATGAGCAGGATGTCGGAATCGGCAGCGAGCGCGCGGGCGATGCCCACTCGCTGCTGCATCCCGCCGGACAGCTCGGAGGGCAGCTTCTCGGCCTGACCCTCGAGACCGACGAGGGCGAGGATCTCTTCGGCCTTCTTCAGGCGCTCGTCCTTGCCGATGCCCTTGAGCTCGAGGGGGTAGGCGACGTTCGCGGCGACCGTGCGATGCGGCAGCAGCGCGAAGTGCTGGAACACCATCGAGATGCGGTCGCGGCGGATCTCGCGCAGGCGGCCAGCCGGGATGCCGGTGATCGGGTCGCCGTTGACGACGACGGATCCGTCGGTCGCCTCGTGCAGCCCGTTGAGCATGCGGATGATGGTGGACTTGCCGGAGCCGGAGAGGCCCATGATCACGAAGATCTCGCCGCGGTTGACGGTGAAGCTGGCGTCGATGACGGCGGCTGTCCCTGCGTCGCCGACGGCGGATCTGCTCTCACCGGCCTTGAGTCGACGGACGGCACTGCTCGGATTCTTCCCGAACACCTTGTACAGATTGCGCGCTTCTAGAGCGATTTCGGACACGTTTCCCCTGCGGCTCGCCTTCGGGCGGCTGAGCCTGCTTCGGTTACGCCCGGGTGATCCTCCCGGCCGTTTCGACATGGTGCTGTGGCGGCGCGGACGGCGGATTTCGGATCCACCGCGATAGAGCATCGACCGTACGTCCACGCCTCTTCGCAGCACAGCACATTCGAAAGAAGGACGTGGTCGCGGACTGGTCTTCGGGCCGTCAGGCCCATCGACCAACGTAACGAAACGGCCGGTCAGGGGCAAATCCGCAATTTCTGATGTCGTTCAGTTCCCGCCGCTGACCGGGGGATTGTGCGGGTTTCGGACAGGGCGGTGAGGCGATGCCGCACGGGCGTTTCGAGGCGCGCGGTCAGCGACGGACGCTGCGCGTCACGGTGAATTTCGGCGTGCGCTGGAGCTGCTCGGTGGTGCCGACGAGACGGGTGAGTTCGCCCCGATATCCGAGCGACGAGTTGAAGACCGTGAACAGTTCGCCGCCGGGGCGGAGCATGCGCGCGGCGGCCTCGAACAGGCGCGTCGCGGCGCCGGTGTGCACGCTGGTGCCGAGGTGGAACGGCGGGTTGAGGAGGACGACATCGGCACTCGCGTCGGCGATCTGCGATCCCGCGTCGTCGTGCATGACGGCAACGCGGTCGGCAACGCCGTTCGCGGCCGCCGTGGCGCGTGCGGAGGCCACCGCCGCCGCCGACCGGTCGGTGGCGATGACCCGCGCATCCGGGTGCGCGAGGGCGTACGAGGTGGCGAGCGCCCCCGTTCCGCAGCCGAGATCGACGACGGTCGGCGTCGCGCTCGACCCATCGTCGTTCACAACGCAGCACGGATTGTCGGGATCGGCGGGTTCCGGGGCGCTTTCACCCGGCGGGATGGCGTCTGTGCTGAGTTGTGAACCGCCGAGGCCGAGCACCTCGAGCAGGAACCGCGTGCCGATGTCGAGCTTCGCGCCCGCGAAGGCGCCGCCGTGGGCGACCACGACCAGTCCCTCATGCTGCGCGGTCACCGGGAACGGCGGCTCGGCGGGAACCGGCCGGGGCTCGGATGCCACGACGAGGCGCGACTTGCGCTCGGCGCGCTGCGCCTGCACGTGCGCGAAGCGGCGTCCGAGCACCTCGTTCTGCGCGATCGTCATGTGCTTCACGCGACCGCCGGCGACGAGCACGACGTCGGGGGCGGCCCAGCGCGCGACCGCGTCGGCGATCTCGTCGAGCTCGGCGAGGGCCTTCGGCAGCTGCAGCAGCACGAGCCCCGCCCCGCCCAGCAGTGCGACGTCGAGTTCGTGGGCGGAGAACCCGGCGAGCCCGAGCTCTTCGGCGTTGCGCGCGAGGGCGCGTCGCCCGGTCGCGAGGTCCTGATGAACGCGGATGCCGTCGAGACCGGCGGCGGTCAGCGCGAGCGTGATCGCACCGTAGTCGTCACCGATGACCACGGTCTCCCCTCCGTCGATCCCGAGCGACAGGGCGCGCTCGACGAGCAGCAGATCGGTCGCGTCGTGGGCCTGCAGATTGTCGGCCTCGACATCGGGCCAGCGGCGCAGGCGGCTGTAGGGGAAGTCCACGCCTCCAGACTACGAGCGGCTCCCCTTGACGCAGGCTGAACAGTTGTTTAGTGTGCTGTACATGCGTTCAGCAGCTGACGACCTCACCGCTCGCGCCCGCATCCGCGACGCCGCGATCGCCGCCTTCGCCCGCGACGGATTCGACGCCACAAGCCTGCGGGCGATCGCCGCGGAGGCCGGCGTCAGCCCCGCGCTGATCGTGCACCATTTCGGTGACAAGAACGCCCTGCGCGCCGAGTGCGACGAGTTCGTGGTCAGCGTGTTCATCGATGAGGAGCACGACCTCATCGAGGCGCCGACCGGCGACCGCATCCGCGCGGCCCTGCACGATCTCGACCGCTACGGTAGGTACGTCGACTACCTCTCGCGGATGCTCGTCGACGGCTCGCCCGCCGCCGATCGACTGTTCGACAGCTTTCTGGAGAGCACCCGCAGCGTGCTCGCCGAGCAGCGCGACGCAGGGATGCTCGAGCCCATGAGCGACCCCGAGCTGACGACCCTGCTCGTGACCCTGATGGGCCTCGGCCCCGTCGTGATGCGCAGTCAGATCGCGCGCGCACTGGGCACGGATCAGCTGAGCCCCGCAGGACTCATCCGCCTGACGCTGCCCACGCTCGAGCTGCTCACGCACGGCATCTACTCGACGACCGCGCTGCTCGACAGTGCCCGCGACGCCCTCTCGTCAGAGGGGACCGCCTCGGAAGGAGACGCATCATGACCGACACCGTCGAGATCGACCGCCTGCACAAGCGGTACGGCAGCCGCATCGCACTGCACGAGCTCGGTCTGCACGTGCGCCCCGGCACCGTCTTCGGGCTCATCGGACCGAACGGCGCCGGCAAGACCACCACTCTGCGCACCCTGGTCGATGTCATCCGCCCCTCGTCCGGCACGGTGCGTGTGCTCGGTGCGGACCCGCGTCACGGCGGGGCGGCACTGCGGCGACGCATCGGCTACGTGCCAGGAGAACTGCACCTCGAGGGGCGATCGAGCGGCCACCGGATGCTGTCGTTCTACGCGCAGGTGTCGGGAACGCGCGATGCCGCGACCACGCTGCGCACGGGCCGAGATCTCGCTGACCGCCTCGGCGTCGACCTCTCACGTCCCGTCCGCACGCTGTCGAAGGGCAACAAGCAGAAGGTCGGGCTCATCCAGGCCTTCATGCATCGGCCGGAGCTGCTGATCCTCGACGAACCCACCAGCGGCCTCGACCCGCTGGTGCAGCGCGAGTTCCTGCAGATGGTGCGCGAGGCGAAGGACGCCGGGCAGACCGTGCTGCTCAGCTCGCACGTGCTCAGCGAGATCCAGCAGACGGCCGACGAGGTCGCCGTGCTCGCGAACGGCCGAGTGGTCGCCGACGGCGACGTCGCCTCGCTGCGACTGGGGTCGATCCGCCGGGTGCGCGTCGAGATCTCGACGACGGATGCCGCCGCAACGCGCGCCGGCTTCGACCGGGTTCCGGGGCTGAGCGGGATCGACGCGACGGATGCCGACGGCATCCTGCAGCTGTCGGGCACGATCGACGGCGCCATCGACCCGTTCATCAAGGCGCTGGCCCCGTTCGAGGTGCGAGACCTGACGGTCGAGGAACCCGACCTCGAGGAGTCCGTGCTGCGGCTCTACGGCGACTCGGCGGCGAGCGCGGCGTCGGTTCGGACACGCGGCGAGCGCAGCGCGGGTGCTGCCGAGCCCGACGCCGGGTCCGCTGTCGAGCCCCGTGTCGATCCCGCTGTCGAGCCCCGTGTCGATCCCGCTGTCGAGACCCGTGCCGATCCCGCTGTCGAGGCGCGTGTCGAGACCCGTGCCGAGCGCCGGACGAGACGCTCGATGCGCGACGGGGAGGGACGGCGATGAACGGCATCCTGCCGGTGTTCCGGCGCAGCCTGCGCGACTCGTGGCGGAGCCTGCTCGGGTGGACGGTCGGCCTCGCCGCCGTGCTCCTCCTCTACCTTCCGCTGTACCCGAGCCTCGGCGGCAACGGGCAGCTGCAGGACATCATCTCGGCGCTGCCGAAACAGCTCGTCGAGACCATCGGATACGACCAGATCTCCAGCGGCGCCGGGTACACGCAGAGCACCTTCTACGGACTGATGGGCTTTCTGCTGCTCACGATCGCCGCGGTGCTCTGGGGTTCCGCCGCGATCGCCGGGGCGGAGGAGAGCGGACGAGCCGAGCTCGACCTCGCGCACGGGATCGGCCGCGGTCAGTACGCGCTCGAGTCGGCGGTCGCCGTGCTCGTCCGGCTGCTCTGGCTCGGGGCGTTCTCGGGCTTCGTCGTCTGGGCGCTGAACGACTCCGCCGAACTCGGCCTCGAGGGCTGGCGGATCGTCGGCGCCAGTGCGGCGCTCACCGGACTCGCGTTCCTCACGGCATCCGCAGCCCTGCTCGCGGGGGCGGCGACCGGGCGCCGGGTCTGGGCGACCGGTGTCGGTGCAGGGATCGCGGTGGTCGGGTACATCCTGCAGGCGCTCGCCAAGCAGTCGACGGATCTCGACGGGCTGAACGCCCTCTCGCCGTACGCATGGGTCTACCGGCAGTCGCCGCTCGCCGACGGTGTCGATCCCGGCGGCCTCGCGTTGACGTGGGGGCTCGCGCTGCTGTTCGTCGCGGCATCGGTCGTCGCGCTGCGCGCCCGCGACCTGCGCGGCTGACGCCCGGGGGGCGGATGCCGCCGGGGGCGGATGCCGCCGGGGGCGGATGCCGCCGCATCCGCCCCTTTCGCGCACCCGCTCGCACGCTCGCGCGCGCCCGCTCGCCCTCCCGCTCGCCCTCCCGCCACCGTGCGGGGCCACTTCCGCACCGCCCCACCCAGCGGGGCCACTTCCGCACCGGAATCGAGCTTCTCCGATGCGAAAGTGACCCCGCCCAACTTCGCCCGGGCGCCAACAGCCCACGCTGTGCGGGGCCACTTCCGCACCACCCCGGACAAGGCCATTTCCGCACCGCCCCCCACCCAGCGGGGTCACTTCCGCACCGCCCCACCGAACGGGGCCACCTTCGCACCGGAATCGAGCCTTTCCGATGCGAAAGTGACCCCGCCCGACTCGGGTCGGCAGCGAGGGATGCGAAAGTGACCCCGCCCAGTGGGGACGCGGCGGCAAAGGTTGCGAAAGTGACCCCGCCCAACTCGGCTCGACTGGACTCGGCTCGGCTCGACTCGACCCGACTCGACTCGACTCGAGGATGCGGATGCACGCAGAGGCCCTCGCTAGAAGGGTTGACACGATCCAGGTTCGGTGGTTACCTAGTCGAGTAACTAACCCACTAACCACCGCGGAGGACTCGTGATCGACGAAGGCAAGCCGCTCTTCCTCCAGATCGCCGAGCAGATCGAGGACTCCATCCTCGACGGCTCACTGGACGAGGAGGCGCAGGCCCCGTCGACCAACGAGCTCGCCGGCTTCTACCGGATCAACCCCGCGACCGCAGCGAAGGGAGTCGCCATGCTCACCGACAAGGGAGTGCTGTACAAGCGCCGCGGCATCGGCATGTTCGTCGCATCCGGGGCCCGAGATCTCGTGCTCGGCGAGCGTCGAGCGGCCTTCGCCGACCGCTTCATCGACCCTCTCCTCTCCGAGGCCCGCACGCTCGGGCTCGGAGCCGAGGACCTCGCCGGCCTCCTCCGCGAGCGCGCGGCACAGACAGTCGCAGATCCCGCCGCACCCCGACCAGAAGGGAAGACCGGAGCATGACCGCCGTCATCGAGGTACAGAACCTCACGAAGCGCTACAAGGACACCCACGCGCTCGACAACATCTCGCTCAGCCTCGAAGGGGGCGCCATCTACGGCCTCCTCGGCCGCAACGGCGCGGGCAAGACGACACTCATGTCGATCCTCACCGCCCAGAACTTCGAGTCCTCCGGCACCGTGCGCGTCTTCGGGGAGCACCCCTACGAGAACTCGCGGGTGCTGAACCGGGTGTGCTTCGTGCGCGAGAGCCAGAAGTACCCGGATGACGCCTACCCGCGTCATGCCTTCGCCGCGGCGCGCCTGTTCTTCGAGAACTGGGACCAGGACCTGGCCGACGAGCTGATCGCGGAGTTCCAGCTGCCGATGAAGCAGACGATCAAGAAGCTCTCGCGGGGTCAGCTGTCTGCCGTCGGAGTCATCATCGGACTCGCCTCCCGCGCCGATCTGACCTTCTTCGATGAGCCCTACCTCGGCCTCGACGCCGTGGCTCGGCA
>NZ_JBEOUR010000102.1:0-9084 GCF_040302605.1 Microbacterium sp. NPDC097977 | reverse complement strand
CCCGCGACGTAAGGCGCCGAGAACGAGGTGCCGCTCCAGATCGCGAAGCCGCCCCGATAGTCGTCGGGATCGATCGTCTCGCGACGCAGTCCCTCGACGTCCGCCCTGGTGCTCGCCTGCTCGCCGCCGACGAACGCCGGAGACGTGCTGACGACGGCCGCACCCGGCGCGTACGTCTGCACCCACGGTCCGACGTTCGAGAACAGGGCGACCGAGCGGGTCGACGGGTTGAGAGCGCCCACCGACACATGCGGAGCATCGCGGTCACGGGGGATGCCGTTGTCAGCCCCCGGCCACGACCACAGCGAGGCCGGGAACGAGGGGCGGTCGATCGCGTCGTTGCCGGCCGAGCACACGACCACGCATCCGAGCTGCCGTGCCGTGGTGAGCAGCGCATGCAGGGTGCGGCTGAACAGTCCGTCGACCGGCGTCTCGTGGTAGTACCCGAGCGACAGATTCAGCACGTCGATCGGATGCCCGGTCTTCGGATCCTCACGGTGGCGCCGCAGCAGCTCCACGACCTGCGCGACCGTGGTGAGGAACGTGCTCTCGTCGATGACGCCGAGCGCCCCCGCCATGCGGATCGACAGGATGTCGGCATCCGGTGCCGCCTGGCGGATGATGCCGGCGATGAAGGTGCCGTGCCCGGCGACGGCGTCGATCTCCCCGTCGAGCTGCCCGTACAGGTCGGGGTACCGCTCGGGGTCGGCGTCGTCGGTGAGGCCGACCGGAACACCGTCGAGCTCGATGTGTCGGGTCACCACGTCATCCGGCAGCCAGTCGTGCACACCGCATCCGGTGTCGAGCACGGCCACGACGGGGCGGCGTCCGCGCTTCGGGGTTGCCGCGCGCTGCGGCGCCGCTCCCACCCAGGCCACCGGCTGCCGCGCGCCACGTCCGGGCTCGAGGTAGTCATCGCTGCCGCCGGCACCCGCACCGCGCACCGGGTTGGTGCGGCTGAACGGGTTGGTGCGGCTGAAGGGATTCGTGCGACTGAACGGATTGAGCCCCACCGGGTCGATCGACAGCACGTGCTCGAGGCTGGTCCGCGGCATCGATGTGCGGGAGCTGCGCCGTGCGCGCTGCAGGACGCGCCACGCGTCAGGAGGGACCGGCGACTCGCCACGGGTGGGCTCGTCGGGGGTGGACAGCCGTGCGCGCAGGAATCCGGGGACTCCCGGCACCAGCGGGCCGCGGACGACCCCATCGTCGTCGGGTTCGAGTTCGAGGGTCCACCCGAAGGTTCCTGCGGCCTCCTGCAGCTCCTTGATCTCCCGGTCGTAGCCCTCCTGATCGTCGTCCTGATCCTGCGTGATCAGCAGTCGATCCTGCAGATATGCGGTCGGGAACGCTCTGACCCCGCCCACCGGTTCGATCGAGGGATCGAGCGCCGTGCCGCGCCTGATCGATCCTTCCGCTCTGTCCTGCCAGGTCCATCCCGCGGGCTGCTCCATCGTCGGTCCTCTCCTCGCGGGCGCACCCGCGTCCTATGCGGGCGGACCCGCGCGGTGCGGGAGCGGCCCTGCCTTATGTGCGGGCCTGCCCGCGGTGTGTGCGGGCGGACCCGCGGTCGATCACAGCTCGAACTGCGGGGTCGACAGCGTGCGTTCCTCATCGCCGACCATGGTGGAGAGGCGCACGAGCGTCAGGCCGTCCGGCACCTCGTCGAACACGAACCGTCCGGTCTCGCTGGCGGTCGTGGTGCGGACGTGCTCGCCCTGCACGAGCTCGATCGACCCGGCGACCGCGTCGACCCAGCCGTCGACGCGGTGCGCGCCGGTCGCGGTGCCGGTGACATGAAGCAGGATGTTCGTGGTGCCGTCGCTGAACTGCAGGGTCAGAGCGTCCGCATCTCCGCGCACCGCGCCGAGCGGCTCGTCGACGAGGGTGAGCAGCGCGTACTCCGCCGAGATGCCCTCAGCCGCCACCGAGGCGATCATGCGATCGATGAGGCTCGCCGGCATCGGGTCCACGCCGCGCCAGAGCGAGCGCAGGTGGGCGAACAGCTCGGCATCCTCGTGGTTGTCGCCGCCGTTGTTCCCATCGTTCTCGCTCATGAGCGTCCCTCCGTTCGTGGGGTCGTGTCGAGCAGGTCGCGCAGCTTCGCCAGGCATCGCTGTCGCGTGGGGCCGATGCTGCCCACCGGCATCGCCAGGTCAGCGGCGAGGCGGGCGTAGTCGGGGCGTTCTTCGAAGGCGATCACACGCAGCAGTCGCTGGCATCGCTCGGCGAGGCGCTGCACCGCCGCCCACAGCCGACGGCTCTCGTCGCCGATCGCCGCATGGTCTTCGGCCGACTGCTGCTCAGGAAGGAGCGCGTCGAGAGCATCCGCCTCTGTCGTGTCGAGACGGTTGTGCGCCTTGCCCGCGCGCCAGGCCTCCCGCCGGGCGGTGGTGGTGAGCCAGGCGGAGACGGCCTTCGGATCGGAGATCGAACGGTGTCCGCGCACCAGCTGCAGCCACGTCGTCTGGATGACGTCTTCGGCGAGCGTGCGCTCGAGCCCGTAGGCGCGCACGACATGCCAGAGGACAGGGGTCATCAGCCGCACGAGGTCGTCCATCGCGCGGCTGTCGCCGTCCCGCCATGCGTCGAAGAAGTCGGCAGCGCGCTTCCAGCGCGCCGCACCGTCGTCCGGTGCAGGATCGAGGCCGGCGCCATCGGGTGCGCCGTCGATCATGAGTCCCATTGTGATCACACCAGTAAGGAGCGCGGCAAGGGCTCGGTGATACATGGACTCGGTTGTTTTCCGGATCTGGGTCTGGTTATCGAGATAGAGGCCGGGACGATGCCGTATGCCGCGCGCGATACCGTGGAGGGGTGATCGCTCTCGCTGTCGTCCTGTTCCTCAACGCCGCCTTCAACGTGGTGGTGTGGCCCCGCTTCTACAAGCGCGTCGCGACCGACCCGCGGGCACGGGATGCCGACGGCAAGGCCACGACCTTCCTCAAGGTGCACGCCGTGCTGATCGCGATCGCCCTGGTGCTGGCTCTGGTCTCGGTGCTCGTCGGCGTCGCCGCACTCACCGGCGCACTCTGAAGATCACGCCCGACCGAGCGGCAGGGCCACCGTCCGGCGCCCTCTGACGATCATGCCCGGGTGATGCTCAGCCCGCCGAGACCGGCTGCTGCAGCTCGGTGATCCAGTCGGCCTGGTCTTCGGATTCGGACTGCAGGTAGACCTCTCGGCATGGTCCTACCGCCTCTGCGCCACGCTCGGTGATCGCGGCGTTGACGGCGCCCCAGCTCTCGTCGATCGTCGCCATGGACCCGTGATGGGTGGCGGTGAAGGCCGTAGCCACGGCGGGCAGCTCCACGATCACGAGGCCGTCGATCGCGGGGCCGTCGTAGGTGAAGCCCACGGTGATGCGCACCCCGTGCCGGTCCATGTCGTACTCGGCGATCGGCAGCCCCGGCGTCGCTCCGAATGCCAGAAGCGCGTCGGCCACGCGGTCGAACAGCGGTCCGACGACCGCGGCGACCTCGGGCTGTGAGCCGACCGTCTCGGTCAGGGTCGCGAGGCGGACGGAGGGAAGTGGGTTTTGGGTGATCTCCAGGGCTGACATCGTCGTCTCCTCGGGTAGGGGTGGTCGGTGCCGCCGATCCTACGCACCGACACCGACATCCGATACGGGCATTCGTCAGGCGTGCGCGCGCGTCGGCGGCTTCCATGTCTCGTCCGGTCTCACGAAAAGTGTCGGAGTCTCTCGAAAGCTGTCGGAGCGTCCCTCACGGGGCGACGGCTTGTCCAACGGCGCAACCATCTGCCCGGGAGTGAGCGCCAATAGACATGTTCAAACGCGCGGTATGAGAACGGCGAAGGCAAAGCAGCGGCCGCGGTCGGGCGGCTATCGCTAGATTTCTGTCCCGATGTAGGAAAGCGTGATCGCGATCATGCCGATCAGTGCGAGGGCAGAAATTGCGATGGTGGTTGAGTACCCCCACGCGGCGACCGGGTGCTTCCGATCGCGGGAGAGGCGTATGCCGGCGTAGATGATGACCCCCACCGACCCGAGACGGAGCGCGGGTAGGAAAAACCCTCCCACAGCGAAGCCGATTGCGAGGAGCAACGTCACCACAACTCGTCGGGTCCTCGTTGCTCCTCGCTCATCAGAAACCTTGCCTGGTGACAGTAGTCTCACTCATCGGTTCTTCAGCCATCGTTGCACGATGGCAGAGCGGATTTGATTGAACCCTCTCCAAGCTGCCGCCATAAGTTGACATCATTTCGAGTATGGACTGAGCCCAGGCCGACGAGCTCGAGCGTACGAGCTGCGAAACTCGGAGACTCCGAAGCGAGCTAGCGGGAGGTGGTCGACGCGATCGCTGGCACGAACAAGTGCTACCCGCACGACCCAGTGAGGCGCCCTCAAGGGGATCAGCCGAGGATGTTCAGCCTCGCTTGCCGGCGGGCCTCGCGAGGCCACCGCCGCATCCGTCCGAGCGAGACTCAGGCGTTCTCGTACTGCTTCGCGTGCTCGGCCCAGTGCGACTCGACGGGAAGTCCGCGGAGCGCGCGGTTGCCCAGCGCGAGTGCGACGGCGATCACGCAGAGCGCGGCGCACACGAGGATCGTCGATTCGCGGCCGATCCACGTGAGTCCGAAGCCCGCGATCATGGGCGCGAGCGGCATCGCGCCCATCCCCAGAACGGCGGCCGCGCTGTTCGCGCGCCCGAGCAGCTGGGTGGGCGTCGCGACCATGAAGTAGCCCATCATCCCCGCGTTCAAGGCCGGAAGCAGCAGCACCGATGCGCCCAGCACGACGACGATCGCCCAGGGCTCGGTGACCATCGAGAGCACGATCGCGCCGACGGCGACGACCGAGAGCCCGCTGATCGCGATGACTCCTGCCCGGAAGCGCGGCACCAGCATCGGTGCGACGACGGCCCCGACGAGCATGACGGCGCCCACGGCCGCGCTCAACGAGCCGATGAGCAGCTCGGAGTAGCCGTCCTGCTGCAGGGCGTAGATCGTGGTCATGATCGCGGCGTTGAAGCCGAGGTTGATGATGGTGATGATCAGCAGCACGCCGCCGAGGTCGGGGCGGGAGAGCAGCCAGCGGAATCCCTCGCGCAGCTCGGACCACGCGTCGGGTGTGGCGGGGGCGGCGACCACGGCGGCCTCGGCGCTCAGCTCTGTCGGAGAACCGAGGCCATCGCGCGCATCGACGGCGGGCGCCGCAGCGACCGACCTCGAGGCATCCGCTCCTTCGCGATCGGCATCCGCTCCCGCATCGACGATCCGGGAGCGGCGGGCCTCCTTCTTCAGCATCCACGCGGTCACCGCGGCGACCGCGTGGCAGAGGGTCATCACGACGCCGACGAGCCATCCGCCGGCGCCCAGCAGAAGGCCGCCGAGCGGGCCGCCGGCGAGCTGCAGCGCGGCATCCCGCCCCTGGTTCGCCGCTTGGGCCCGGCCCATCGCGTCATCGGGGACGATCTCCTTGATCGCGCTCTCGCCGGCGACGTCGAACAGGCCGCCGCGCGCGGCGAGCAGCACATTGGCCCCGAGCAGCGAGCCGAAGGTGAGCGCGTCGGCGAGGGCCAGCACGGTGAACGCACCCGCGAGGAGGATGCCGACGAGTGAGCCGATCAGCATCAGGACGATACGAGGATGCCGGTCGGCGAGGATGCCGCCGACGAGGGTCAGCAGGAGCCGCGCGACCATGCCGGCGCCGCCGATGATGCCGGCCTGGGCGGGGTCGTTCGTGACGATCAGGGCGAGCAGAGGAATGGCGAAGGAGAACAGCGCGGCCGCGAGCCCCTTGCTCGTGTCGCTCACGAGCCAGGTCAGGTATCGGGTGTTGCGCCACAGGCGATGCGGTGCGGTCACGGTGGTCATGCTCATCACGATAGTTCCGCAAGAACAATTGCGCAATACTTATTGCGCAATTTCGCGTGCGGATAGACTGCGGGGATGACGGAGTCGCGGAGCGGAGAAGACCAGGTCTGGATGACCACGGCCATGCTCAAGGCCTACGCGCACCCGCTGCGCCGTCAGATGATCCGCCTCTTCGCCCGCCGCGAGCACCTCCGCGCGGCCGATGTGGCGGAAGACCTCGGCGTCGCCCCGAACAGCGCCAGCTTCCATCTGCGCGTCCTGGCCGATGCCGGCCTGATCGAAGAGGCTCCGGAGCACGCGAGGGATCGCCGCGATCGCGTCTGGAAGTCGCGCAAAGGGTCGATCAACCTGGGCGGCCCCGAGCATCCGGTGCCCGACGAGGCTCTGGGAACCGCGATGGTGCGCTCGCTCGCCGAGGACCATCAGGAGATGATGGCGCGGGTCGTCGCCTGGACGCCCGAGTACCTCTCCGGACGCGCGACCGAGATCCACGCCGCGTTCTCGCAGCGCATGGCACGACTGACCGAGTCCGAGTTCGACGCGGTGATGGAGCGCGTGCAGGCGGTCATCACCGAGGCGGTCGACGCGCACGACCCGAACGATCCCGACGGACGGCCCTGGCAGATCGACATCCTCGCGGCCGACGACACGATCTGACCGTCAGTCGCGGGAGGTGTGGTCGACGTCGGACTCCGGCGTCTCCTCCTCGGGCGTCTCCGGCGTCTCCTCCTCGGCCGACGATGCCGGCGCCTCCTCGGGCTCCCGGTGGCCGCTGACGATAAGGATGCGCCGAAGGTCCATGGCGGCGAGCACGCCAGGACCCATGGAGCGTCCCTGCCGGATCGTGCGGTCGTCGACCGTCTCGAGCAGCAGCCGGATCGCACGCGCGGCCTCGCCGCGCGCCCGGTGATCTGCGGCGTCGACCGGATCCTGCTGCGCGATCACCTCGGCGACGGCCTGGCACGCGGCCGACAGCGGCTCGGGCAGCGCGGGGTCGAGATCGAGGGATCCCGGGCGGTCCCAGATGGTGTCGGCGATCTCGTCGGAGATGTCGCGGATGAGATGGGCGATCCGGTCGAGACGGGTCAGCTCCTCGTGGATGTGCCGGGTCTCGCCGCGGCGGCCCCAGGCCCGGGGATTGCCCCGTCGGCTGTCGTCCGCATCCGCCAGCGCCGTGCGCAGGGCGGCGGTGGTATCGGCGAGGGATGCCGCGTCGCTCGCCCACTGCTGCCGCTCGGGTGGCCAGTACTCCGACACGGCCACACCGATGTCCTGCAGGTGGGTGCTCAGCTGCGCGCGGAACTCGTCGACCCTCGCAGAGGCCGCGAGGGTGAGGGGAGCGGGGGCGATGACCACGTTCACGATGAGTCCGATCGCGACGCCGACGGCCATCTGCACGAGGTATCCGAGCGAGTAGTCGTCGGCGTTCTGCCCGCCCACGATCAGCACGAACAACGCCGCGATCGGCACGTACTCCCGGCCTGCGCCGAACCATCCGGTGCCCGAGACCAGCACGCCGAGCCCGACGACGACGGGGATCGTCCACCAGTTCGGCCCGACGGTCATGATCACCAGGAATGCCAGGCCGATTCCGGTCGCGAGGCCGATCAGCGTCTGCAGTCCCGAGCGCAGCGATCCCATCAGCGTGGGGTACATGCTCACGAGGGCGCCGAGCGGGGCGTAGTACGGGTACTGCTCCGTGACGCCGGGCGTGTGCGGCGCGATCATCCAGGCCAGTCCGACGGCGAGCGTCGTCTTGGCGACCAGGAGCAGGCGTGCGGGGTGCACCGCTTCGCGGATCGACCGGCCCGCGCCCGAACGGCGTGCGCGCAATCGCGTTCTGATGTCGGTCACTGCATCCTCCCGTCCGCCTCCCGGAGGGCGACGCTAGTCGGGAGCGTGCGCATCGCTCCAACGGGTTGCGCCATCGGCGTCGGGCGGGTACGCGCACGCGCGGCGGCACCGGCCGAAGATGGCCGGCGCCGCCGCGTGATCGGCGTCGAGAGTGCTGAGGCGTCGAGAGTGCTGAGGCGTCGAGCGTGCTGAGGCGTCAGGGGGTCGCGCGGCGGAAGGCGAGGAACGACACCGCGCCGAGCACCACCACGGCCGCGAGGCCCCACAGCGCGAGCCCGAGTGCACCGAGATCGCCGATCGCGAGCCCGACCTGGACCCACAGCTCGAGGCGGGTGACGAGGAACACGAGACCCACCAGCACGAGGGAGAGGCCCACGCCGACGATCGTCACCACCGTGGGGCCCCAGCTCTTGTATATCGTGGCCCCGGTGAAGCCGAGGACGAAGAGGAAGAGCGCGAGGGCGAAGTACACGACGAACGCCCCGAGCGGACCCGCCTCCCACAGCCATGGCAGGTAGAACACGTAGCCGTTGACGCCGTAGCCGTTCGTCGCGACTTCGATGCCCCCGCCGAGCAGGAACAGAGCCGCGAGAAACGCGCTGCCCAGGATCGCGGTGAGCATCGTGCCGACGAAGAAGTCGCGGCGGGTGATGCTCATGGCCTGGGAGAACGGGAAGGTGAGGGTCATCGCCGAGATCCCGATGGCGAAGAAATACCAGAGCGGGGCCTGCCCGCCCCCGCCGTACTTGGGTCCGTCGCCGGGGATCATCGCGTAGATCAGCACCGAGAGAACCGTGGCCGACACGAGGACGATCAGCGGCACCCAAACGAACGTCTGACGGTTGATCAGCTGCAGGCGGATGACGTTGAGTGTGCGTCGCATCAGCGTGCTCCTTCCTTCGCGGTCAAGGCTCTGCCGGCGGCCTCGGCCTTCTGTGTGAGACGGACCACGAGCTGCTGCAGCGAGACGGGCGTCAGATCGAGGCCGGATGCCGCGACCTCGGCCCGCTCCGCGGCGGACAGCGCCCCGAGCACGGTGACCGAGGCCACTCGTCCGAGGGTCTCGCGGTGCAGGATCTCGCGGCCGGAGGCCCAGGCGTCGACCGCATCCGCATCGCCGACCACGGTGACGGCGCGGTCGCGCACGGCATCCGTGTCCTCGTTGAGGATGATGCGACCGCTGTCGATGACGATGACCTTCTCGATGAGGTTCGAGACCTCGTCGATCAGGTGCGAGGACAGCACGATGGTGCGCGGATGCTCGGCGTAGTCCGCGAGCAGCCGGTCGTAGAAGATCTGCCGAGCCACGGCGTCGAGGCCGAGGTAGGGCTCATCGAAGAAGGTCAGATCGGCGCGGGAGGCGAGTCCGATGATGACTCCGACGGCAGACAG
>NZ_JBEOUR010000101.1:0-9239 GCF_040302605.1 Microbacterium sp. NPDC097977 | reverse complement strand
GCATCCGCCCCCTCGGTGTATCCGCGGTCGCGCGTTACTTCTCGCCCCGGGTCACTTCTTGCCCTGGGCGGCGACCGCCGCCGCACCGGCCGCAGCGGCCTCGGGGTCGAGGTAGCGGCCGGGCCCGGTCGGGACGTTGTTCTCGTCGAGCTCGTACACGAGCGGGATGCCGGTGGGGATGTTCAGCTCGGCGATGTCGTCGTCGCTGATGCCCTCGAGGTGCTTCACGAGTCCGCGGAGCGAGTTGCCGTGCGCCGTGACGAGAACCGTCTTGCCTGCCTCGAGGTCGGGAACGATCGCGCTCTCCCAGTACGGCAGCAGGCGGTCGATGACGAGCTTGAGCGACTCGGTGCGAGGCACCTCGCCGTCGATGCCGGCGTAGCGCGCGTCGTGCACCTGGCTGAACTCGCTGTCGTCGTCGAGCACGGGCGGCGGCACGTCGAACGACCGGCGCCACAGCTGGAACTGCTCGGGACCGAACTCCTCGAGGGTCTGCGCCTTGTCCTTGCCCTGCAGCGCGCCGTAGTGACGCTCGTTCAGCCTCCACGAGCGCGTGACCGGGATCCACAGGCGGTCGGCGGCGTCCAGTGCGATGTTCGCGGTCTGGATGGCACGGCTGAGCAGCGAGGTGTGCAGGACATCGGGCAGGAGACCGGCCTCGGCGAGCAGCTCACCACCGCGCTTCGCCTCCTTCTCGCCCTGCGCGTTGAGTCGGACGTCCACCCAGCCGGTGAAGAGGTTCAGTTCGTTCCACTCGCTCCGGCCGTGACGGAGCAGGATCAGGGTGCGCTTCGAAGTCATGGCATCAGTTTATCGGCGCAGCGCCACGCGTACACGCCCGCGCCCTGGGAGGATTGACGCATGGCGTCATCTCCTCTCGGTCGGCCGACCCGCGGCACCACCGGGACGAACCGGCTCCGGCGGAACGACCGCTGGATCGCGGCGAGCACCGCCTTCCGACGAGCCGAGGATCCGCTCGTCGTCGATCTGGGCTACGGGGCGAGCGGCGTCACCGCTTTCGAGCTCGCGACCCGCCTGCAGCGCGTGCGCCCGGATGCCGAGGTGCGCGGCCTCGAGATCGATCCCGCGCGCGTGCAGACCGCGACCCGGCAGCTCGCCGAAGTGCACGCCGGCCGCACCTCGTTCTCCCCCGACCTGCGGGTGTCCTTCGCCCGCGGCGGCTTCGAGGTCCCGCTCCCGGCCGGACGCCGCCCCGCCGTGATCCGCGCCATGAACGTGCTGCGGCAGTACGACGAGGGCGATGTGGCGAGCGCCTGGCGCACGATGGCCGCGCGTCTCTCACCCGGTGGGCTGCTGGTCGAGGGCACCTGCGACGAGATCGGTCGCGTGGCGAGCTGGATCGACGTGGACCCGACGGGAGCGCCGCAGCGGTTCACGATCTCGCTGCGCCTGGCCGATCTCGAGCATCCGAGCATCGTCGCGGAACGGCTTCCCAAGGCACTGATCCATCGCAATGTCCCTGGCGAGCGGGTGCACGCCCTGCTCGTCGATCTCGATCGCGAGTGGGCGCGCGCGTCGCCGCTGTCGACGTTCGGGGCGACTCAGCGGTTCCTCGCCGCCGTCGGGGCCCTGCGCGCGCAAGGCTGGCCCGTGCTCGGCGGCAGGAGCCGCTGGCGCCTGGGCGAGCTCACGCTGCCCTGGGACGCGGTGGCGACGGTCGACTGACCGGCGCTCAGCCCGCCTGGCGCGGATCGGGTGCGCTCGGGCGTCGTGACAGACGCGTCAGACGAGGGATGTCGGCGGTGGCGCCCGCGTCCGCGGGGACGATGACCTGCTGGGTCGCCGCCACGTCGACGCCGTCGGACCGCACCACGAGATCGCCGACCGGCGTGCGGCGCGACAGGATCGCGAGGGCGATGGGACCGTCTTCGTGGTGTCGCGCGACCGAGGTCACCTGACCGACCTCGTCGTCGCCGGCGAACACCGGGTCTCCGACCGCGGGCAGGACCGCCTCGCTGCCGTCGAGGTGCAGTGCGGCGAGGCGACGCGGGGGGTGGCCGAGGTTGTGCACCTTCGCCACCGTCTCCTGTCCCCGGTAGCAGCCCTTGTTCAGGTGCACAGCCGTGCGGATCCAGTCGGACTCGTGCGGCAGCGACCTCTCATCGACCTCGGCGGACCAGCGCGGGCGCCACGCGGCGACGCGCAGCGCCTCAGCGGCGAGGAGTCCCGCGAGCTGGTCGGCGGCGAGCGTCGTCGCGAGGGCGTCGGAGCTCTCCCGCTCGAGGATCGCCACCCGCCAGGCGAGCGCCGCCCCCGGGTGCTCGGCGATCTCGGCATACTGATGCCCGCCGGCGCTCACGGCCTGCCACGGATCCACCCAGACGAGCGGAATGCCCGACGGAGCGGATGCCGCGGCGAGCGCCAGCTCGGCAGCGGCTCCGCCGTCGACGAAGCCGAGCAGGGCGAGGTCGGGGCGCACGGTCACGGTGGCCTCCGTGCGGAACTTCATGCGCGTCAGCCAGGTCGCGAGGGCGTCGGCATCGCCGGCGTCCGCGATGAGCCAGGTCGACGATCCGTCGTCCACCACCCCGGCCGCATGCTCCACCCTCCCCTGAGGGTCCAGCACCAGCAGCTCGGTGCTCTCGCCCGCCGAGAGTCGTCCGACCGCCTGCGAGGTGATCGAGTCGAGCCAGCTCAGACGCTCGGGGCCGGCGACCTCGATGACCGTGCGATCGTCGAGCGGCGCCACCGCCGCACCGGCGGCGAGTCGGCGCTGCTCGCGGAATGCATCGCCGAAATGGGAGATCCCCGTCTCGTCGGCGACGGCACCAGGGATGTCGGCGAAACCGGTCATGTCAGACCTTCGCCAGACGGGCCGAGGCGTGCGAGCGCATCGTGGTTCCGAGGGCGGCGATGTCCCACGCCCACAGCAGATGGTTGTCGACGAGCCCGTACATGCGTGTCGCGGCGCCGTATTCTTTGGCGCCGGCGCCGCGGACGATCGCGTCGGAGGCGATGTCGATGCGCGGCCCGGCGATCTCGCCGAGGTAGAGCTCCAGCATCCCGTCGGCGTGCGCGATCGACACCTCGATGGGGAAGCCGCCCGAGGGAGCGCGGAGGGCCTCGACGTCGTCGACCCCGCGGGTCACGGGCGCAGCGAGCGGGGGCAGCAGCGCGGGTCCGGCGTCGGCGTCGGTCGCGGGGCGGGAGAGGCGCCAGAATCCGGTCTCGGCGACGAGGGGGATCGACTCGGCACCGTCATCGCCGGCGAGGACCGCGGTCGCCGAATAGTTGAGGAAGGCCCCGCCGTCGTGGCTGAAGCTCACCCGATGGGTGAACTCACCCTGCAGACGTTCGTCGCCGACGGGATAGTCGATGACACCGGTGCCCTCCCAGACGCCGAGAAGCCACGAGAGCGGCGCGAGGTCGGCGG
The DNA here is from genome assembly GCF_040302605.1 of Microbacterium sp. NPDC097977. NCBI lineage: Bacteria > Bacillati > Actinomycetota > Actinomycetes > Micrococcales > Microbacteriaceae > Microbacterium > Microbacterium sp. NPDC097977. Next base: position 5,845 of record NZ_JBEOUR010000101.1, on the reverse strand, counting down.
GGAGATCGGTGGGCAGCTCGAGCACGACGCTCAGCGCTGACCGCGGAAGAGGTTGCGCAGCACGACGACCGAGACGAACACGATCGCGAGGCTCGCCAGGCCGAGCAGGCCGATGAAGAAGAGTTCGAGCGCCAGGAGATCCATGACGCCCACTTTACCCTCCGTGCGGACGGGGTGTCTCGCGACGCGTCAGGTGACCAGCGACGCCAGCCCGAACCCGATGGAGATCACGCCCATCAGCAGCAGCGCCCCGATCGTGCTCCCGCCCACCCGGAGGATGAACCCCTGCGTGCGCCCGTACCAGAGCTGCGTGGCGAAGGAGAGCAGGACGATGCCCCCGAATGCCACGATCAGCCAGGGCACGCGCCATTCCGACGAGACGAAGACGCCCACCCCGATGGACGCGACGACGGCGACCGCCCAGACGGTGAGCACACCGACGAAAGCGTTACGCGGTGCGAGCGCAGGATCCGACATACCTCCATTGTCACCCATCCGCGCCCGGTATCATGGCGTCACGGCGTACCCCGCCGTCCGGAAGGAGTGCGTGTGGCCCAGGTCCTGGTGTTGACCAATGCTCCGGTGTCGGAACTGGTCCTGCCCGCGCTCGAGCTTCTCAGCCACCGCGTGCGTCAGATCCCGGCCGAGCCGGCCCAGCTGGTGAACGCTCCCGACTACGACATCGTGATCGTCGACGGCCGTCTCGACCTGGTCGGAGCCAAGTCGCTGTGTCGGCTGCTGCGCGCGACGGGCCAGGATGCTCCGCTGCTGCTGGTCGTCACCGAGGGCGGCATGAGCGCCCTGTCCGGGGAGTGGGGCATCGACGACGTGCTGCTCTCCACCGCGGGACCGGCCGAGACCGACGCCCGCGTGCGCCTCGCTCTCGCCCGCCGCGACGAGGTCGCCGAGCCCACGCGCGTGCAGGCCTCCGGCGTCACGATCGACGAGCAGTCGTACTCGGCGAAGCTGCGGGGGCGCCCGCTGGATCTCACGTACAAGGAGTTCCAGCTGCTGCACTTCCTCGCCACGCACCCGTCACGGGTGTTCACGCGCGAGCAGCTGCTCAGCGAAGTCTGGGGCTACGACTACTTCGGCGGCACCCGCACGGTCGACGTGCACGTGCGCCGGCTGCGCGCCAAGCTCGGCGACCAGGAGCAGATCATCGGCACCGTGCGCAACGTGGGGTACCGGTTCAACGTCCACGACGACGAGACGGTCGCCGCCACGGTGTGACCCTGGCGTGCCCGTTCACGCGCGCGTCACCTCACGGTGCTTAGATGTACCCCATGATCGATCCCGCTCTCGCCGACGCTGGTCTCGGTGACGCTGAAGATGACGACTTCGATGCGACCGAGGCTCCGGATGCGCTGCTTCCCGACCACCGCTACCTCGATCGCGAGCTGAGCTGGCTCGCGTTCAACCAGCGCGTCCTGGAGCTCGCCGAGGATCCGTCGCTCCCCGAACTCGAGCGGGCCAACTTCCTGGCGATCTTCGCGAGCAACCTCGACGAGTTCTTCATGGTGCGCGTCGCGGGGCTCAAGCGCCGCATCGTCACCGGTCTCGCCGTGCCGACGAACATCGGGCGCTCGCCCGCCGACGCGCTGGCCGACATCGCCCGCGAGGCGCACGCCCTGCAGCTGCGCCACGCGGACGCGTGGAACTCCCTGGTGCGACCGGCGCTGGCCGAGTCCGGCATCGAGATCACCGTGTGGTCCGAGCTCACGGACGAGGAGCGGGGCAAGCTCAGCGAGTATTTCGGCGCCCAGGTGTTCCCCGTCCTGATGCCGCTCGCCGTCGACCCCGCACACCCCTTCCCGTACATCTCCGGCCTGTCGCTCAACCTCGCCATCCGCATCCGCAACGCCCGCACGGGGCGCCAGGAGTTCGCTCGCCTGAAGGTGCCGCCGATGCTGCCGCGCTTCGTCGAGGTGCCGGGCACGAGCGAGATCAAGCGCTTCCTCACTCTCGAGGAACTGATCGCGAACCACCTCGGCGACCTGTTCCCCGGCATGGAGGTGCTCGACCACCACGCGTTCCGACTCACCCGCAACGAGGACGTGGAGATCGAGGAGGACGAGAGCGAGAACCTCATCCAGGCCCTCGAGGCCGAGCTGCTGCGGCGCCGGTTCGGTCCGCCGATCCGGCTCGAGATCACGGACGACATGGACGAGGTCACGATGGACCTCCTGGTCCGCGAGCTCGACGTCACGGACAAGGAGATCTACCGCCTCCCCGGGCCGCTCGACCTCCGAGGCCTGTTCGACCTGTCGCGGATCGATCGCCCCGACCTGCGCTACCCGCCTCACCTGCCCACCACCGCGGTCGCGTTCCAGCCCACGGGCAGCAACACGCGCGCCGACATCTTCAAGGCCATCCGCAAGTCCGACGTGCTGGTGCATCACCCGTACGAGTCGTTCACGACGAGCGTCGTGTCGTTCCTCGAGCAGGCGGCACGCGACCCGCACGTGCTCGCGATCAAGCAGACGCTCTACCGCACCTCCGGTGACAGCCCGATCGTCGAGGCCCTGATCGATGCCGCCGAGGCCGGCAAGCAGGTGCTCGCCCTGGTCGAGGTCAAGGCCCGCTTCGACGAGGCCAACAACATCGTCTGGGCGCGCAAGCTCGAAAAGGCCGGCGTGCACGTCGTGTACGGACTCGTCGGGCTGAAGACCCACTGCAAGCTCGCCCTCGTGATCCGCGAGGAGGAGGGCGTGCTGCGCCATTACTCGCACATCGGCACCGGCAACTACAACCCGAAGACGAGCCGCATCTACGAGGACTTCGGGCTCTTCACCACCGACGCGCAGGTGGGCAAGGACCTGACCCGCCTCTTCAACGAGCTCAGCGGCTACGCGATCGAGAAGAAGTTCAAGCGCCTGCTCGTCGCCCCGCTGCACCTGCGCAAGGGCCTCGTGCGCCAGATCGATCACGAGCGCCGGAACGCCGAGAACGGAAAGCCCGCGAGCATCCGCATCAAGGTCAACTCGATGGTCGACGAAGAGATCATCGACGCGCTGTATCGCGCGAGCGCCGCCGGAGTGAAGGTCGACGTCTGGGTGCGCGGCATCTGCAGCCTGCGCACCGACCTCGAGGGCATCAGCGACAACATCACCGTGCGCAGCATCCTCGGCCGCTACCTCGAGCACTCCCGGATCTTCGCGTTCCACAACGACGGCGACCCGCAGGTGTACATCGGCAGCGCCGACATGATGCACCGCAACCTCGACCGACGCGTCGAGGCGCTGGTGCGGGTCACCGACCCCAGCCACCTCAAGGACCTGCTCGACTTCTTCGACCTGGCCATGGACCCTGGCACCACCTCGTGGCACCTGGGAGCCGAGGGGGTCTGGACGCGGCACTCCGAGAATGCCGACGGCAAGCCTCTCGTCGACCTGCAGGACAAGACCATGGGGTTGATCCAGCGACGCCGTCGCGCACGGTCGGTCCGATGAGCTCGCAGTCGACGGCCCAGGCGGCGGGGTCGAAGTGGACGGACAAGGCCGTCTACGCGGCCGGCGCCGTCGTCTGGCGCCTGATCGACGGCAAGCTGCGGATCCTGCTCATCCACCGCACGAAGTACCGGGACATCACTCTGCCCAAGGGCAAGGTCGACCCGGGCGAGATGCTCGCGGAGACCGCCGTGCGCGAAGTGCACGAGGAGACCGGCATCCGGGTGTCCCTCGGCGTCCCCGTCGGGGTCAGCCGCTATCACCTGCCGTCGAAGAAGCAGAAGGTCGTGCACTACTGGGCGGCCGAGGCCACGGCCGAAGCCATCCGCGCCTCCACCTTCGTGCCCAATCGCGAGATCGCCGCCCTCGAGTGGGTCAGCATCAAGAAGGCACGTGCCCGTCTGAGCTACCCGGTCGACCTCGAGATCCTCGATTTCTTCGCGAATCTCGTCGATGACGGCGTCCTGCGCACCTTCCCCGTGATCGCACTGCGTCATGCGAAGGCGCTGTCCCGTTCGGACTGGGACGGGGCGGATGCCGCGCGTCCGCTGACGGAGCGCGGCCAGCACCAGGCGTCCTCGATCGTCGGACCGCTGCGCGCCTTCGGCGTGCGCAGGATCGTGACCAGCGACGCGGTGCGGTGCGTGCAGACCGTCACCCCGCTGGCCGCCGCCCTCGACCGCAAGAAGGTCAAGACCGAGGCGATCAGTCAGGATGCCTGGGAGGAGGGTCGCGACGACCTCCGCTCCGTGGTCGGCCGCCGCGTCCGCTCGGGAAAGCCCGCGGTGCTGTGCAGCCACGGACCGGTGCTCCCCGGCATCCTCACCGAGCTCGCGCTCGCCACCGGCACCATCCGCGGATCGTACGTGAGCAGCGCCGCCGCCCTCGAGCCCGCCGCCTTCTCGGTCGTGCACCTCTCGGCGACGAATCCGGGCTCCGGGATCATCGCGATCGAGACGCACATCCCCAAGGTCTGACCCCGACTCCGGCGGGATTCCGCGGATGGGCGCGGTATCCCGCCCCAGAGAGTCGACCGCCGTTCACCTTCCGTTCACCTGTGCGGGAGAGTCTCGTTAACCGCCGCACCTAGCGTCACTGTGTGCCCTGCACCGGGCCCCACCCCTCCAAGATCGAAGGATCCACAGTGAAGATCTCCCGAATCGCACGTATCGGCGCCATCGGCGCCGTCGCCGCTCTCGCACTCGCCGGCTGTGCCGCGAACGAAGGCGGCACCGGCGGCTCCACCGACGCCCCCACCGACTCCACCCTCTCCGGCACCATCGAGGCCACCGGCGCCTCCTCGCAGGAGGCCGCCCAGCAGTCCTGGGTCGCCGCGTTCCAGACCGCCAACCCCGACACGACGGTGAACTACACCGCGACGGGCTCGGGCACCGGCCGCGAGAACTTCATCGCCGGCTCCTCCAACTTCATCGGCTCCGACCGCGCGTTCAACGCCGACGAGATCGCCAAGGGCGGCTTCGGCTCCTGCGCATCCGACGAGATCGTCGAGATCCCGGTCTACATCTCCCCCGTCGCCGTGGCCTTCAACCTCGACGGAATCGACGAGCTGAACCTCGACGGCGAGACCATCGCCAAGATCTTCGCCGGCACGATCACCCAGTGGAACGACCCGGCCATCGCCTCGCAGAACGAGGGCGTCGACCTTCCCGACCAGGCGATCGTCACCGTGCACCGCTCGGACCCCTCGGGCACGCAGGAGACCTTCACCAAGTACCTCAGCGCCGTCGCCCCCGACGTGTGGACCTACGAGGCCAGCGACGAGTGGCCGCTTCAGACGGGCGAGGCCGGAGACGGCACCTCGGGAGTCGTCGACGCGATCACCAACGGCTCCGGCTACATCGGCTTCGCTGACGCGTCGCGCACCTCGGAGCTCGGCCAGGTGGCCGTCGAGGTCGAGGGCGACTACGTCCCCTACTCGGCAGACGCCGCCGCAGCGCTCGTCGAGGCATCGCCGCTCGAGGAGGGCCGCTCGGACCACGACCTCGCGTTCGCCGTCGACCCGGCCGCCGCACCCGCCGGCTCGTACCCGATCGCGCTCGTCTCGTACCTCATCGGCTGCGTCGACTACGACGACGCCGAGACCGCCGGCCTCGTGAAGGCGTACTTCGAGTACGTCTCCTCGGCCGAGGGTCAGGATGCAGCCGCCGAGGCTGCCGGCAGCGCGCCGATCTCGGACAGCCTGCGCGACCAGATCAGCACCGCGATCGACGCGATCGTCACGAAGTGACCGACGGCTCAGCCCACGGCTGAGCTCCGGTCCGACGCCCCCGGGTGTGGGGGGGGGGGGGAGGGCCCCCCCCGGGTGGGGGGGGGGTTTTCACAACCCCACCCGCTGGGCCCGCAGCGCAAGGCCCCCCCCCCCACCCAAACCAAGG
>NZ_JBEOUR010000100.1:0-9543 GCF_040302605.1 Microbacterium sp. NPDC097977 | reverse complement strand
GCGGCGCCTATCTCGAGGTGATGGGCGATCTGATCGGCTCGGCGATGGTGATCATCGCCGCGATCGTCATCGTCACGACCGGCTGGATGCCCGCCGATGCGATCGCCTCGATCATGATCGCCGTGCTGATCATCCCGCGGGCCATCGCGCTGCTGCGCGAAGTGTTCTCGGTTCTGTCCGAGTCGGCACCGAAGGGCACCGCGGTGAGCGAGATCCGACAGCACCTGCTCGACTACGACGGCGTCGTGGGAGTCCACGATGTGCACGTGTGGCAGTTGACCCGGGGTGCCCCGGTCTTCAGCGCTCATGTCAGCGTCGACCCTGCGCTGCTCGCGGGCGGAAAGTCGGCGAAGCTTCTGAGCGACCTGCAGTCGTGCCTCGCGCATCATTTCGACGTCGAGCATTCGACCTTCCAGATCGAGCCGGCCGAGCAGTCGGACTGCGAACCGCACCACGCCTGACGACTCTGCTCTCGACGACGACTCAGCTCTCGACGATGACCTCGGCGGGGGACTTGTCGGGACGCAGCCCGCGCCAGCGGGAGTGACGGAGCACTCCGTCGGGCGTCCAGTTCGCGAACTCGACCTCGCCGACCACCTCGGGCTCCACCCACAGCGCGTCGGACGCGTCGAGCGCGGGCACACCGTCGAGTGGTGCCGCATCGATGCGCAGCGGCGTGAGACGCGCGAGGATGTCTCGCAGCATCCGGTCGCTGAAGCCGGTGCCCACGCGCCCGACGTAGCGGAGGTCGCCGGCGTCGGGCACGGCGAGCAGCAGGGATCCGAAGGTCCCCTCGCGGTCACCCTTGCCGGGGCGGATGCCGACGATCACGACCTCCTGCGTCCTGGTGTGCTTGAGCTTGAGCCAGGCGGGGGAGCGCTGCCCCGGTCGGTACCGGGAGGAGGGATCCTTCACGACGACGCCCTCCAGACCGAATTCTGCGCTGGCCGCCAGCGCGGCATCGACGTCGTCGAACACCGGCGGCACCTGCACGGGAGCATCGAGGTCGGCGATCACGTCGTCGAGCAGGGTGCGCCGCTGGGAAAGAGGCATCGCGCTGAGGTCATGCCCGTCGAGACGGAGCAGGTCGAAGACCATGAACACGATCGGTGTGCGCACCACTTCTCGCTCGATCTCCCGGGGACGGGTGAGGTGCATCCGGTTCTGCAGGAGAGAGAAGCTGGGGCGGCCCTGCCGATCGAACGCGACGATCTCGCCGTCGACGATCGCGTCGCCGACGGGGAGAAAGGGTGCGCCGTCGGCGGTGAGCTCGGGGTATCGGGCGGTGATGTCGGTGCCGCTGCGGGCATGCAGCAGCATCCGTCCGTCGGCCCACGTGCCGATCGCCCGGATGCCGTCCCACTTCACCTCCACCCAGGAGGGTGAGCTGAGGCCGCGGGCGATCGCCGGTGTGCCGTTCTCCGCGAGCATCGGGGACACCGAGGCCGGAGCAGCGGATGCCGGCGCGCTCGCGGCCCCGGAGAGCCTCGGGCGGTGACGGGCAGGAGCCACGCGCTCGGCGGCGTCGGCCCGATCGGATGCTGGTCTGTCCGCGGCCGAGACTCCGGAGGCCGGATCCGGGCGCAGTGCGGCGATCGGATCGAGGCCCGACTCCGCCCGCTCCATCACCGTCGCGAAGTCGAGCTGTGCCAGGTCGGGGTCTTCGAGCTCGTCCCAGGTGCGGGGCGCGGCCACCCACGGCTGTGCCCGCCCACGCATCGAATACGGCGAGATGGTGGTCTTCTTGCCGTTGTTCTGACTCCAGTCGAGGAACACCTTGCCGCCTCGGGCGGCCTTGGCCATGGTGCTGGTGGCGAGATCGGGGTGCTCGGTCTCGATGAGGCGGGCGATCTCCTTGACGACGGAGGAGATCTCGTCGCTGGTCTGCTGCCCGGGCAGCGCGGCGTACAGATGGATGCCCTTGCTGCCGCTGGTGACGGGCAGAGGATCGAGTCCGATGTCGGCGAGCAGTGCGCGGGCGATGCGGGCCACCTCGGCGCACTGGGCCAGCCCGACGCCAGGGCCGGGGTCGAGGTCGAGAACGAGGCGGTTGGGGTTGCCGGGCGCACCGTCAGCCGCGAAGCGCCACTGCGGGACGTGCAGTTCGATCGCGGCGACCTGCGCGAGCCAGACGAGGGTCGGCACGTCGTCGACGAGCGGATATTCCTTGGGCCCGTCGGAATGCTGGATCGCATGGCGGGGGATCCAGCTCGGAGCACCCGGTTCGAGCTGTTTCGTGAAGAACGCGTCGGCGGGAGCATCCGCGGCTCCGACGCCCTCGACCCAGCGCTTGCGCGTGACCGGACGACCCTCGAGCAGCGGGAGCAGGTGCGGCGCGATCGCCGTGTAGTAGGCGATGATCTCACCCTTGGTGGTGCCGGTCTCGGGATACACGACCTTGTCGAGGTTGGTGACGCGCAGTCGACGCCCGTCGATCTGCACGTTCTGCGCCTCCGTGACCATGACGCCAGCGTAGTCAAGCCTCTGGCCTCCACGGCCGCCGCTGGTGTTCACTGGTGCCATGAGAACGATCTGGAAGGGTGCGCTCACCTTCGGCCTCGTCAACGTGCCGGTCAAGGTGTACTCCGCCACGGAGGACCATGACGTGCCGCTGCATCAGGTGCACGAGAAGGACGGCGGTCGCATCCGCTACCAGCGCACCTGCGAGGTGTGCGGGGAGACCGTCGCCTACGCCGACATCGACCGCGCCTACGTCGAGGAGGGACAGACCGTCGTTCTCACGAAGGAGGATCTCGCCGCGCTGCCGTCCGAGAAGAGCCGGGAGATCGACGTCGTCGAGTTCGTGCCCTCCGAGCAGGTCGACCTGCTGACGCTCGACAAGCCCTACTACCTGGAGCCCGACTCGACGTCGCCCAAGTCCTACGTGCTGCTGCGCAAGACGCTCGAGCAGACCGACCGCACCGCGATCGTGCGGTTCACGCTGCGACAGAAGACGCGGCTCGCCGCACTCCGCGTTCGGGGCAAGGTGCTGGTGCTGCAGACGCTGCTGTGGGCCGACGAGGTGCGCGAAGCGGAATTCCCGTCGCTGGACGAGGATGTGCGCATCTCGAAGAAGGAGCTCGAGCTCTCGGCATCTCTCGTCGACAGCTACTCGGCCGACTTCGACCCCGCCTCGTTCGTCGACGAGTACCAGCAGGAGCTGCGCACCCTGATCGACGCCAAGATCGAGGCCGGCGACACTTTCGACGTGTCGGAGACGTTCGGCGAGACCGAGGGCGACGCCAAGAGCGGAGAGGTCATCGACCTCATGGAGGCCCTGCGCGCGAGCGTCGCGCGGACGAAGGCCGCTCGGTCGGAACCCGCCGAGAAGACCAGCACGACGAAGAAGGCCCCGAGCAAGAAGAAGGCGGGCTGAATCCTCAGCCCGCCTTCTGTCAGCTGACGCTGATCAGTGCTTCCCGTCGCCGTCGAGGTCGGGAGCCCGGTCGAAGACCTCGGCGTCGAGCGTGAGCTCCTGGGCTTCGACGGCGTCGGTCTCGCCGTGGCCGGCCTCGCGCTCCTTCTTCGCCTTGTGCCGCTCGGACAGGTAGTGCCAGAGCGTGACCAGCGCGGTGCCGCCGACGGCTGCGAGGAGGATCAGATCGATGTAGCTCTCGACGAACTCGGCGACCGGGGGGATGAAGCCGATCGCGTATCCGAACATCGTGAGACCGAAGCCCCAGAGGATCGCGCCGATGAGGTTGTAGAGGGTGTAGCGGCGCCACGGCATGTGACCGACGCCGGCCGCGACCGGTGCGAAGGTGCGCACGATCGGCACGAAGCGGGCGAGGATGACGGTGATGCCGCCGAACCGCTCGAAGAAGGCGTTGGTGCGCTCGACGTTCTTCTTGCTGAAGAGGCCCGATTCCTTGCGTTCGAAGACCGCAGGCCCGCCCTTGTGACCGATCAGGTAGCCGACTTCACCGCCGACGAACGCCGACAGTCCGATGAGCAGCGCGACGATCCACACGTTGAGGCCGAAGACTCCGTGCTCGGAGCCGGCGATCGGGTGCGACAGCAGCCCGGAGATCACCAGCAGCGTGTCACCCGGCAGCAGGAACCCGATGAGCAGGCCCGTCTCGGCGAAGACGATGAAGCACACCACCAGCAGAGCCCACGGGCCGGCCGAGCCGATGATCGTGGCGGGGTCGAGCCAGGGGATGAGAGCGGCGTGATGCATGGATTTCCCGTCGTAGTGCGCTGCGCGGCGGTCACGTCGTCGGCCGCACGGCATGCGACTGATCGGTGCGGAAGGTGGGACTTGAACCCACACGCCCTGGGGCACAGGAACCTAAATCCTGCGTGTCTGCCAATTCCACCACTCCCGCGCGGTGGAATCAGTCTACTGATCGGGGCATCCGCCGATGCTGGGGATCCGCCCGCAGGTGCGCTGCTGTGGTTGTGGATAACTCAGACGGCCCGAGGCGGATCCTTGCGAGGATGCTCGGGTGATCCAGCCGACCGTCCTCGTCTCCGAACGCGTCCGGCAGCGCCTTCGCGCTGAGGGCACCGATCCGACACTCGATGCCGAGACGGCGCACGGCATCGCGCTCGCCGAGGTGCGGCGGTTCAATGACGCGGCCCTCGCCCGTGGCGGGACCCTGATCGATGACGAGGCGGCGTGCGTGCGCGACGTGCTCGCCGCGGTGAACGGGTTCGGAGCGCTGCAGCCGCTGCTCGACGACCCCGAGATCGAGGAGGTCTGGCTCAACGGACCCGGCAGCGTGCACGTGGCACGACGAGGGGTGGCCCAGCGCGTCGACCTGCACCTCACCGAGTCCCAGGTGCGCGATCTCGTCGAGCGGATGCTGCAGTCCACGGGCCGTCGCGTCGACATCAGCCAGCCGTTCGTGGACGCCTCACTGCCCGATGGGTCACGGCTGCACGTCGCGATCGCCGACGTCGTGCGGGGCTCGTGGTCGGTGAACATCAGAAAGTTCCTGCCGCGATACCGCACGCTCGATGCTCTCGTCTCCGACGGTGCTCTGACCGCCGATCTCGCCGACTTCCTCGGTACGTCGATGCGCGCAGGTAAGACGGTCATCGTCTCTGGAGCGACTCACGCCGGCAAGACGACGGTCCTCGGTGCGCTGCTCGCGTCCTGCGTCGAGGTGCAGCGCGTGATCACTGTGGAGGAGACGTTCGAGCTCGCGGTCGCTGGCCCGGATGTCGTGGCGCTGCAGAGTCGGCAGGCGAGTCTCGAGGGAACGGGGGAGATCTCGTTGCGCAGACTCGTGAAGGAGGCACTTCGGATGCGTCCGGATCGTCTCGTCGTCGGCGAAGTCAGGGATGCCGAGGCTCTCGATCTCGTGCTCGCCCTGAACACGGGTGTGCCGGGCGCCGCCACGGTGCACGCGAATTCCGCCAGAGACGCTCTCGAGAAGCTCACGCTGCTGCCGCTGCTCGCCGGGCGGAACATCGAGCGCTCGTTCCTCGTCGCCGCGTTGGCCGGATCAGTCGACCTCGTCGTGCACTGCGAGCGCGACGGCTCGGGAGTGCGTCGCGTGCGGGAGGTCCTCGCCCTCACCGGAGAGGTGGTCGACGGGCAGATCGTCGTGCGATCGGTCTACGGGGGAGCGGATGGGGCTCGGACCGCGACGTGGCGGCGAGCCGACCTGCGGCGGGTCGGTGGTGAACGGTGACGGTGCTGCTGGGCGCTCTGCTCGCTGCAGGAATCCTGTTGTGCCTCTCGCCGTGGTTCTGGCCGCCGCGCGAACCGGATGAGGTGGGGCGGCGAGGCGGTCGCTCACTCCGCCTGCTCGAGGAGGCGGGTCTGGGCGGAACCACGGCCCGCGCGTTGCTGGCGGTCTCCGCGCTCATCGCACTCGCCGCCGCATCCGCGGCATGGCTGGCGACGGCGATACCGGTTCTGGCAGTTCTCGCAGGCCTGACAGGGGCGCTGGCGCCGATCGTCTTCCTCAGGTCGCGGAGGATGCGGTTGCGCAGGTTGCGGCGGCAGCTCTGGCCAGACGTCTGCGATCTGCTGATCGCATCGATCCGGGTCGGGCTACCGCTGCCGGACGCGGTCGCGGGGCTTGCGGAGTCGGCGCCGGTGACGATGAGGCCGGCCTTCGCCGTGTTCGCGAGGGATATGCGGGCGACCGGGCGTTTCGACACCAGCCTCGATCGCCTGAAGAGCGCGTTGGCGGATCCGATCGCGGATCGCATCATCGAGACTCTGCGCATGGCGAGGCAGGTGGGAGGCACCGAGCTCGGCGGGGTGCTGCGTTCGCTCTCGTCATCGGTACGGGTGGATGCGGCACTGCGCGGCGAAGTCGAAGCACGGCAGTCGTGGATTCGTGGGGCCGCCGTGCTCGGAACCGTGGCGCCATGGGTGATCCTCGCGCTGCTGGTGCTGCGGCCTGAGGGTGCGGCTGCGTACGCCACCACCGAGGGCATGATCGTGATCTGTCTCGGGGCGGCCGTGTCGGCGATCGCCTTCCGCATCATGATCAGAATCGGTCGGTTGCCCGAGTCGAGGCGGTGGTTCGGATGAGTGCGCTCTCCGCTCTCGCGGTCGCCGTCCTCGGCGGCGGTGTCCTCGCCACGGGGGTGCTGTGCGTGCTCGCAGCGGTGCCGCGATGGTCGGCATCGCCGCTCACGCTGCGCATCGCGCCCTACGTGCGCGATGTCGTCGCGGATGACGATCTGCCCGCGATCGTCCTCCCCCGGGTCGGGGTGCTGCCGGCGAGTGACCGCCGAGTCTGGATCCGCGCGCTGACGACGTTCGAGCGGATGCTCGGCGGGACCGATGCGCTGCGGCGTCGGCTCGTTCAGGCCGGGTTGACGCTGGAACCCGTGACCTTTCGAGGGCGACAGCTCGGCTGGATCCTCGCGGGCCTCGCCGTGGGTGCGGTCTGCCTGATCGCGGTCGCCCTGTCCGCTCGCATGAGTCCTCCACTCGTGGTGCTGCCCGCACTCACCGCGGCGGCTGGCGGGATCGGCTGCGACGTGCTGCTCAGCGCGCGGGTGACCGCGCGGCGCGCTCGGCTCACCGACGAGCTGCCGACCGTGTTGGAGTTCCTCGCCCTGTGTCTCGCGGCAGGGGAGGGGCTTCTGGACTCGGTGCGGCGGGTCGCGGCGATCGGCTCCGGGGAGCTCCCTGCGGAACTGCGCCGTGTGGTGCTTGCGGTGGGGACGGGATCGCCACTCGCCGATGCACTGGTGGAGATGGGCGCGCGCGTGCAGATGCCGGCGCTCACTCGGGCGATCGATCAGGTCGTCGCCGCCCTCGAACACGGCGCGCCTCTCTCGGCGGTGCTGCACGCTCAGGCCGGGGACGCCCGAGGCGATGCGAAACGAGTGCTCATCGAGCAAGCGGGTCGTAAAGAGATTCTGATGCTCCTGCCGCTGGTGTTCCTGATCCTGCCGCTCTCCGTGCTCTTCGCGATCTACCCGGGACTCTTCATCCTCCGGCTCGGCATCGGCTGAGCGCACACGACGAAAGGACGTCATGAACATCACACGAGACGAATCAGGCATCGCAGATGCCGCATCGCCGATGCTGCTGAAGGACGAGCGGGGGGACGTGCCGGGGTGGGTGCTGGTTCCATTCCACCTATGTCAGAACCAGAGTCGCCTCTTTGGAGGTGCAAGCGTCTCTGCTACCGTGCAATTGAGCCCGCCCAAGGCGCATCTACCCGGTAAGGGTGCGCCCAACCCGCAGCCTGTCGAGGGTGGTCGCCCGTTCGAGTCGGGCCGGGTCCGGGAGGCGCACGGTGCTGCGGGTGCTGTCGGCGTTTCCGCCTCTGATCGAGTTCGCGCCTGCGGGCGCCGTGCTGCCGATCGGAGTCGTGATCTCTTCGACGACGAGCGCGGGGACGTGCCGGGTTGGGTGCTGGTCACCTTGATGACCGCCGGTCTGGTGGTTCTGATCTGGGCGGTCGCCGGGCCGGCACTCAGCGCACTCTTCGAGCAGGCGATCCAGAGGGTCTCGGGGATCTGAGATGGTCCAGGTGCCTGGCACACCGCGCCGCACCGGGGATGACAGGGGCTCGAGTCCCGTCGAGTTCGTGCTGGTGGGCACACTTCTCACCGCGCTGACGCTCGCTGTGCTGCAGCTGGCGCTCGCCGTGTACGTCCGCAACGTGGTGCACGACGCTGCGGTCGAAGGCGCCTACTACGCCGCCCTCGCCGATACGACCCTGGAGGACGGTGCGCAACGCGCACGCGACGGCATCGCCCGAGCGGTCGGCGATGGATACGCCGGTGAGGTGACCGTCGAGCGTTCCACCGCGCACGGGTACCCGACGGTCGATCTGCGGATCCGTACGACCCTGCCCGTCATCGGTCTCCTCGGCATCCCGCTGGCTCTGGAGGTGGAATCCCATGCGCCGGAGGAGTCGTTCGATGAGCGATGACGACGGCTCGGCAGCACTGGAGTTCATCACGGTCGGGGTGCTCCTCCTCGTGCCGCTCGTGTACCTGATCCTCGCGCTCGGGGCCATCCAGGAGCAGTCGATGGGGGCCGAGGCGGCCGCGCGACATACGGCTCGGATCATCGCGGACGCGCCCGACGCGTCGGCGGCCGGGGCGCGAGGCGATCAGGCGATCGCGAACATCTCGGCCCAGTACGGCATGGCTGCGGATGCGATCTCGGTGGCGATGACGTGCGACCCGGAGGGCGTCGCATGCCCCTCGGCGGGAGCGACGATCACCGTCACCGTCGTGACCGAGGTGAGGCTGCCGCTGGTGCCGGAGGTTCTCGGTCTTCACGAGGCGGCGTCCGTGCGGGTGGAAGGCGTCGCGGTGCAGAAGCTCTCGCGGCTGTGGGGTGCCGGGTGATCCGCACCCGCGAGGACGGCAGCGTACTTCTGCTCACTCTCGGGTACGCGTTGCTCGCCCTCGCTCTCATCTTCGCCACGGTCTGCGCCACCGATCTCTACCTCGCGCAGAAGCGCCTCGATGCGCTCGCGGACTCCGCCGCGCTCGCCGGAGCCGATGGCTTCACCCTGGTCGTCCAGGGCGAGAGCGCACAAGCGGTGCTCACAGACGAGGGCGTCCGCGAGCAGGTCGACGCGCTGCTGTCCGCGATGCCCGGAGGTGCGGTGCGGGAATCCGCGACGACACCGGACGGCATCTCAGCGCGCGTGACGATCACGATCGACTGGCATCCACCGCTCATCTCCGCCTTCGTCCCCGACGGCGTGCGCCTGGAATCGACGGGCACGAGCCGGACGGCGCTGCGCTGACCTCAGCCAGCCAGGCGATCGCGCAGGCGGAGCACGCGCTGCTCGAAACCGTGCGGAACGTCGGCCGGCAGTGCGTCCAGCGCCCACCACCGCACATCCTCGGACTCGTCGCTCAGCCGGAGCGGCGCGCCATCCGGCACCACGACGGCGACGCCGATGTCGAGATGCGAGGCGCAACGACCGAACGCCGACGACAGCGCGTGGTGGTCGAGGTCGTAGACGAACCGATCACCGAGCGGAGCAGGGTCGGCCCCCGTCTCCTCCCGCAGCTCGCGCAGCGCGGCATCCGTGATCGATGCGTCGCCTCGCTCGAGATGGCCGCCGGGCTGCACCCAGAACCGCCCCTTGCGGT
>NZ_JBEOUR010000099.1:0-9882 GCF_040302605.1 Microbacterium sp. NPDC097977 | reverse complement strand
CCGCGAGTCGCGCAGCCCGGCCATGGTCATCGTCCTCGCCGCGGTCGCGCTGGTGTCGACGTTCTCGAATCCCCTCTTCATCGCGTGGGGCGTCGCACCTCTCGTGCTCGTGCTCGTCGTCCTTGCCGTCCGCGCACCGCAGCGCACCCGCATCCTGATGCTCTCAGCGCTTCTCCTCGGAGCAGCGGCAGCGGGGATGCTCGCTCGTATTCCGTTCGCGGCATGGATCGCCAACACGGGCGCGGGATACGCGCAGCCGAGCCATTGGCGGGACTCCGCCGAGTATTACCTGGGGCTGCTCGGCGATCGGATCGTCTCGCCCTTCGGGCTCGTGGGCTTGCTGATCACCGTCGCGCTGCTGGCCCTCGCCGTCGTGCGCACCACTCGGTCACCCGATGTCGGCGCGCGCCTGATCGCGGCCGTGGCGTGGGCGACGCCGTCGGTCGTCGTCGTCGGAGCGGTCGTGCTCGGCACCCATGCCTCGCGCTACCTGCAACCCCTCGCGTTCGCGCCGGTGCTCGCGCTCGTGGCCTGGCCGACGACGCTCCGGGTGTCGGCCGATCTGCGCCGCCGCACCGCCGCCGTCGCCGGCGTCCTCCTGCTGGTCGGGGGCGGCCTCAGCGTGCCGCGGCTCACCGCCGCAGCCTCCGCCCCCGATGCCGACCTCGCCTGCGTCACCGACTGGGTCGAGGGGTCCGGTCGCACCGGAGCCGGGCAGTTCTGGACCGTCCGCCTGCCGAAGCTGCATCTCGACGATCCGTCGCAGCTGGTGCAGGTGGATCACCGGCTGAACGCCTACGCCTGGCTCGTGAACCGCCACGACGCCGATGTCGGCGAGGTCTCGTTCCTCGTCGAGGACTCGCAGACGGTGCCATGGGAGCTTCCGCAGGCTGTCGTGCCCACGGACATCATCGACTGCGGGCGCTATACGATCCGGGACTTCGGGACATCGACGCTGCCGATCGGTCCCGCCCACAGCTGACGGGGTCAGCGCGCCGGCGGTGCCGTCGTCGTTCCCTCGCGGAACCGGCACGTCAGGTGCAGCGTGAGTCCGGTCTCGCCCTGCAGCATCCGGGCGACCTGCTCGCCGGCCGCACGTCCCTTCTCGACAGCCGGCTGCACGCTCGTCGTGAGCACGAGATCGCCGAGGCCGTCTGCGGCGATCCCGTCGAATCCGGCCACCGAGAGGTCCTCGGGCACACGCAATCCGAGCTCCTCCGCCGCACGGATGACGCCGACCGCGATCAGGTCGCTCTGCGCGAGGATCGCCGTCGGTCGCGTGGCGGGATCCGCGAGCAGCATCCGACCTGCGAGCAGTCCCTCGTCGATCAGGCTGCCGCCCGCCGAGATCGCGGGAGCCGTCGGGAACACCTCGCGCATACCGGCGAGGCGATCGACCGTGACGTCGACCGTCGCCGCGGCGATGCGCTCCTGCGTCACCGGTGCTCGTTCTCCCTCGGTGTCGAGGGGCAGGGTCACCAGGGCGACCTCGCGGTGTCCGAGGTCGTACAGGTGGCGCGCGACATCGGCGGCCGCGGCGGTGTTGTCGAGGGTGATCCTCGGGATCCCCTCGCCCGCATCGCCTTCGATCACCACGACCGGAAGCCCGCGGCTGCGGACGATGTCGAGCGATGCCTTGGTGCGACCCGAGCAGCCGATCAGAACGACCGCATCGACCGGCGCATTCGAGAGAGGGGAGCCGTCGTCGCCCGGGTCGTCTCGCATGAGGAGGATGCCGGCGCTCATGTCCGCGAGTCCGTCGGTCAGACCGTCCATCATCGCAGTGGTCACCGGATCGAGGAATGCCGCGCGCAGGTGTCCCTCGAGCACGACCGCGACGATGCCGCTGCGTCCGCGACGCAGCGAGGCCGCACGAGGGTCGGGACCCGCGTAGCCCAGGTCGGCCGCCGCGGCGAGCACGCGCTCACGGGTGGCTGCGGCCACACTCGCCTTGCCGCTGAAGACGACGGATGCCGTCGACGTCGCCACCCCTGCCGCGCGGGCGACGTCGGCGATCGTCGCGCGGCGCGGGGTGTCGTGACTGGTCATACTCCGAGGATAGCTCCCCCGGGTTCCGCGCGATCGAATCGATTCGATATGCTGATCCGATGGACACGGCTCTCTCCCGGTCGCAGTATGTGCGCTGGCGCACGGCGATCTTCGCGATCTTCCTCGCCAGCGGTCTGTCGATCGCCACCTGGGCGTCGCGGGTCCCCGACATCAAGCTCGCCCTCGAGGTCGACAAGGCGCAGGTCGGCATGCTGCTGCTCGGCGCCGGGATCGCGTCCATCATCGGCATCTCGACGAGCCCCGCGATCATGGCGCGCACCGGTGCGCGCACCGGGATGATGGTCTCGATCTTCACCTTCGCCTCGGGCGTCGCGCTGATCGGGATCGGCACGAACGTCGTCGGCTCGTATTCGGTGGTGCTGATCGGGCTGGTGCTCTTCGGCCTCGGCAACGGATGCGTCGACGTCATGATGAACGTCGAGGCCACGGCGATCGAGCAGCACTCGGGCAAGACGATCCTCCCGCTGTTCCACGCCTTCTTCAGCTTCGGCACGGTCATCGGAGCCGGGCTCGGAGCACTCGCCGCGCAGCTGCAGATCACTGTCTTCACGCACACCCTCGTCATCGCGGTGCTGATCGCCGCGATCGGCGTCGTCAGCATCGCCAGCGTTCCCCGACGCCAGGAGGCGCTCGATCCGAGCGAGGGCGACGGCGAGAAGCGGCGCTGGCGCGAGCGGATGCACGTCGCGATGTCGGCCTGGCGAGAGCCGCGCACCTACGCGATCGGCGTGGTCATGCTCGGGATGTCGTTCGCCGAGGGCGGGGCCAATGACTGGCTCGCGCTCGGCGTCGCCGAAGATCACGGCGGCGGAACGGCCCTCGGTGCGGCCGCCCTCGCCACCTTCTCCGTCGCTATGACCGTCGTGCGCATCTTCGGCGGACCTCTCGTCGACCGTTTCGGCCGCGTGGCGGTGCTGCGCATCCTCGCGGTGGCCGCGGCATCCGGCATCCTGCTGTTCATCCTCGCGCCGAGTCTGCCGCTGGTGTTCGTGGGAGCAGCCCTGTGGGGCGTGGGCGCCTCGCTCGGGTTCCCCCTGGGCATGTCCGCCGCCGCCGACGACCCGGCCAAGGCGGCCGCGCGGGTGAGCGCCGCGGCGACCATCGGCTACATCTCCTTCCTCGGCGGCCCGCCGGTCCTCGGCTTCATCAGCGAACACATCGGCCTGCTTAACACCCTGTTCATCCTCGTCGCCCTCGTCGTCATGTCCGGTCTGTTCTCGGGCGCCGCGCGCCCGCTGCGCCAGGACGAGATGTCAGCAGAGCCTGTGGCCGCGACGAAGGACTGAACGTCAGCGTGTGACCAGAAGGTGCGGCGTCGGGCCTTCGAGCCGCGCGATCGCGATCTTCACCTCGCCGATATCCGTCTCCAGTCGGTCGAACCGCGCATCCGCGCGCTGCTCGGACTTCTCGAACCGTGCATCCATCCGCCGTTCCGCCCTCTCGAACCGCGCGTCCATCCGCTGCTCGAAACTCTCGAACCGGGCATCCATCCGCTGTTCGAAACTCTCGAGCAGCGCATTCGTCCGCTGCTCGGATCTCGTGAACCGTGCGTCCGTCTGCAGTTCCGCCCGCTCGAACCGCGCATCCATCCGCTGCTCGAAACTCTCGAACCGTGCGTCCGTGCGGGTGATCATCCACCCGAACCCGGCGGCGAGTCCCAGCAGCGTCGATGCGACGGTCACGATCATCGTCACCAGTTCGATCGACACGGTCATCTCCTCATCCTCGGTCTGCTCGCCCAGAATGTCAGGATGCAGTGCGGCACGATCGCGGAAGATGGCGGCGGCACGGGAGATGGGGAAACACCGACGACCGACACCGTCGCCGCAGGAGGAGTGCGTCCGACGAAGTAGGCTCGAACGGTGCGTCTCGTCATCGCCCGCTGCTCCGTGGATTACACCGGGCGGCTCAATGCCCACCTCCCGCTCGCGACACGTCTTCTCGTGCACAAGGGCGACGGGAGTCTGCTCGTGCACTCGGACGGCGGCAGCTACAAGCCGCTGAACTGGATGAGCCCGCCGTGCTCCCTCTCTTCCGAAGAGCCCGGCGAGGAGGAGTCGATCGCCGGCGTCACCGAGGTGTGGCGTGTCACGCACAAGAAGACCGGCGATGCCCTGCGTGTGCAGATCTACGAGATCCTGCACGACACGCAGCACGACCTCGGGATCGATCCCGGGCTGCAGAAGGACGGTGTCGAAGCCGACCTGCAGCGCCTGCTGGCCGAGCAGGTCGACCGCATCTCCGACGGCGCGACGCTCGTCCGTCGCGAGTATCCGACGGCCATCGGTCCGGTCGACCTTCTCGTGCGGGATGCCGACGGTGCCGCGATCGCCGTCGAGATCAAGCGCCGCGGTGACATCGACGGCGTCGAGCAGCTGACCAGATATCTCGAGCTGCTCGGCCGCGACCCGCACCTCGCCCCCGTGCAGGGGGTCTTCGCGGCCCAGGAGATCAAGCCACAGGCGCGCGTGCTCGCCGAAGACCGGGGCATCCGCTGCCTCGTGCTCGACTACGACGACATGAAGGGCATCGAGTCCGGCATCCCGCGTCTGTTCTGACCCCGTCTGCACAGATGTTCACCGCGGTCGGTCGCATCGCCCGCTGCCCATAGGCTGGAAGGCATGGCTTCTTCCCCCTATTCGTGTGTGCTCTGGGACGTCGACGGCACGATCGCCGACGCATCGGTCGGCATCCTCCGCCGTCTGAATGTCGCTCTCACGCACTTCGGACACCCGGCGCCGACGAGGGAAGAGCTGGTGCACTGGATCGGTCCGCCGATGTTCCAGTCCTTCCAGGCGCAGGCGGGCATGACCCCCGAGGAGTCCGCCGAGGCCGTGAGCTTCTACCGCACCCTGGGCAAGGCGGACGGGTACACGACTGACGTCGCGACCTATCCCGGTGTGCCCGAGATCATCCGTGATCTGCACGCCGCCGGTGTTCCTCAGGCGACGGCGAGCTCGAAGCCCGAGATCCAGGTCGATGCGATCATCGACTTCTTCGCGCTGCGGCCGTACTTCCTCACCACGGTCGGAGCCACCCCCGACGAGTCGACCCTCGCCTCGAAGACCGACATCGTGGCCGAGGCGCTGCGTCGTCTCGCCGAGCGTGGCGCAGATGTGTCACGGCCGGTGCTGATCGGCGACCGTCACCACGACGTCGAGGGCGGCAACGCGAACGGCGTGCCCGTGGTCTTCGTCGAGTGGGGTTTCAGCGACACGCATGAAGGCGATGAGGCGGCCTTCCGCGCAGCATCCGCCGACGAACTGCGCGCACTGCTTTTGAACTGACCGCGGGCTCGACGCCTCGGGAGGAGAACTCTCCCTGGGGGAGACCCTCGGCCCGCACGCATCCTCCCGTCAGGCAGATCTCCTCCCGAGAGGGCGGGAGAAGACAGCTGAATCCCGCCCACAAAGCACAGAACTCCCCGCCGGGCGGCCGCGACGGATCGCAACCCCCGGTCGGGGAGTCTGTGTACGTCCGCTCTCAGAGCGGACGGATGTTCTCAGCCTGCAGGCCCTTGGGGCCCTGCGCCACGTCGAACTCGACTCGCTGGTTCTCTTCGAGAGAGCGGTAGCCGGATGACTCGATGGCGGAGTAGTGCGCGAAAACGTCAGCGCCGCCGTCGTCGGGGGAGATGAAGCCGAAGCCCTTCTCCGAGTTGAACCACTTAACCGTGCCCTGGGTGCTCATGTACTGCCTGTTCTGCTGGAAAGAAGCCGACGCAGGATGCCCCGACGTGCTCCACGCTAGTGGAGCACGCGCTGAGGGGAAGTCCCGAGATCAGCCCGTAACCCAAATGTTGCACGAGACGTCATACGCGGTCATGGATCGCACGCGCGAACCTGCCCGGAAAATGGTGTGGCCCTCACCGCGGGGGGAGCGATGAGGGCCGAAGACGACCGGAGGGTGCGTCAGATTCCAGACTAACCCCTCCGGAACCGTTTTGTCCCCCATTTGGGGGACAAAACCGAAAATCATCAGAGGATCGCCGATAGCGGCCCTCTCGAGCGGCCCGTTGGGGACAGAACCGCTCGAGAGGGCCCAATCGCATGCACGGATCGCCTTGCCTCTGGGGAAGGCGGTCCGTCTCTGGGGAAGACGGAGGCGATCGATCCCCTGTGCATGCATCTTCACCATAAGGGAGTGGATGCGGCTTCGCCATGGGGTTGCATCCCGGCATTTCGAGGAGAGCGTCGGCGAGTAGCCTGGTGCGGTGACCATGCTGAACAAGGACATGACGCTGTGCATCTCGCTCTCGGCGCGCCCGAGCAACAACGGCACCCGGTTCCACAACCGCCTCTACGAGGAGCTCGGCCTCAACTGGATCTACAAGGCCTTCGCCCCCACCGACCTCGCCCAGGCGATCGCGGGTGTGCGCGGACTCGGCATCCGGGGATGCGCGATCTCCATGCCCTATAAAGAGGATGTGATCGCGCTGGTCGACAGGATGGATCCGTCCGCGACCGCGATCGACTCCGTGAACACGATCGTGAACGACGAGGGCGTGCTCACCGCGTACAACACCGACTACAGCGCGATCGCCCAGCTGATCGAGCAGAACAGCCTCGACCCCGCGGCATCCGTCCTGCTGCGCGGGTCCGGCGGGATGGCGAAGGCGACCGCGGCCGCGTTCCGCGACGCCGAATTCACCCGCGTCACGGTCGCCGCGCGCAACGAGGGCCGCGGCCGCGCGCTGGCCGATCTGTACGGCTTCGACTGGACGGCGGATGCCGAGGCGGTGACCGCGGACGTGATCGTCAACATCACCCCGATCGGCATGGCCGGAGGTGCGGACGAGCACGCCGTGTCGTTCACCGACGCGCAGATCGCCGCCGCATCGGTGGTCTTCGATGTGGTCGCCCTCCCCGCGGAGACCCCGCTGATCACCGCGGCCCGGGCGGCCGGCAAGACGGTCATCACCGGAGCCGAGGTCGCGACGCTACAGGCGCTCGAGCAGTTCGTGCTCTACACCGGCATCCGTCCCTCTGCCGCGCAGGTGCAGGCCGCCGAGGAGTTCATGCGGGCCCAGTGAGCGGCGGGGCGGGAGTGCGCGTTCACGCAGAACTCAGACGAGCCGTCCCGGCTCAGCGCGTCGGAACGGCGGCGTCGACGACCTGACCGTCGACGAGGTGCAGCACCCCGTGCATGCGTGGGAGATGCACGAGATCATGCGTGACCAGCAGCGTCGATGTGTTCCGTTCGTCCGTGAGTCGCAGGATGAGATCGATGATCCTGGCCCCGCGTTCCTGATCGAGAGCGCTGGTGGGCTCGTCGACCAGGAGCACGCTCGGATCGTTCATGAGCGCTCGAGCGATGTTGACGCGCTGACGCTGTCCGCCGGAGAGCTGGTGCGGCCTCTTGTGTGCGTGCTCGGCGAGGCCGACCGCAAAGAGCAGCTCCTCCGCGCGAGCGGTCGTCTCGGCGCGACCGCGTCGACTGCGCGGAGCACCGAGCTCGTTCATGACGCTCAGCTGCTCGCGGGCGGTCAAGGACGGGATGAGGTTGGGCTGCTGGAAGACGATTCCGATCCGGTCCCGCCGCAGACGCGTCGCCTCGGCTGCGCCGAGCCCCGTGACGTCACGCCCGTCGATGAGGATCTCGCCGGAATCCGGACGCAAGAGGGTGCCGGCGACGGCGAGCAGACTCGACTTGCCCGAACCGCTGGGGCCCGTGATGCCGGTGACCGTTCCCGGGTGGGCGGTGAGGGAGACGCCGTCCACGGCGGTCACGCGGGAGTCCCCGTCGGGGAAGGTCAGGGTGATGTCGGTCAGACGGATCATCGGTTGCTCCCGAGTGCGGTGAGAGGGTCGGCGGAGGTGACGGATCGCAGGGCGAACGCGGCGCCCGCGAGGCCGAGGGCGATCATGATCCCGCCGGGAAGGATGGTCGTGAGGGGGCTCAGCAGGAACGGAAGAGCGGTGCCGGCGAGCAGGCCCAGCACGGTGACCAGCCCCAACCCGACTCCGATGCCGACCAGAAGGACGATCAGCGCCTGACCCAGCGCGTCGCGGATCAGGGACCGCGTGCTCGCCCCGAGCGCTTTGAGGACGGCGACGTCGCCCTTGCGCTGCATGGTCCAGACGGTGAAGAACGCCCCGATGACGAGTCCAGAGATGCCGAAGAGCATGGCCACCATGAGCAGGAGCGATCCGATCTCGGAGCGGAAGGTGCTCAGGGCTGTCAGCGATCCCAGGGTGGTCTCGGAGATCGTGTCGTTCGCCGCGTCCGCAGCATCCCCATCGGGGGCGCCCGAGACGACGAGGACCGTGGCGTAGGCATCGGGGTTGCCGGTGGATGCCGAGTACGCCTGCCAGTCGTGCAGAGTCATCTGCACGACCGGGGTGTGGCTGTACCACGCGTCTCCCTCGACCGTCTCGACGTCGTAGGAGACGCCGGCGATCTCGATCTGCTCTCCGGCCTTCACGGCGAGCGCCTCAGCGGCGGGCACCGACAGTCGCAGCCGACCGTCTGCGGAGGGCGCATCGGCGTCGAACCCCGGCTCGACACCGAAAACCGCGATCGCAGCACGGGTGTCGGCGGTCTCGGCACGGGTCTGGCTGATTCCGAGGGGGCGTGCGTCGGTCACCCCGGCCGTCGCCGCCCAGTCGATCGCCTGCTGCTCGGTGATCGCGGAGTCGGCGAAACTGGCCGCAGCGTCTCCGCCGGAGGGCGAGGAGAACACGATCCTGTCTCCGGGCAGCGCGAGCACGGCCGAGACGTTCTGGATGGCGAGGCCGCCCGTCAGTCCGCTGAGGAACCCGACGAGAAGGGTGATGAGGGCGACGACCGAGCCGATGAGGATGAATCGCCCCTTGGCGAAGCGGAGATCGCGTAACGCGACGAACATGGTGTGGCCTTTCCTGTCGCCGATGCGGCGACCATTCCACTTTCGCCGCGGGCGTCATCCTGGTCATCCGCCACCGGGACGAGCTTTCGCGCCCAGGATGAGGACGCCTCGATCGTCCTTTCGGACGATGCGGCCGCTCGGCGCCGCGGCGTAGAGTTCGATCCATGGTGCATACCGCTCTGACCCCGGTGTTCGTGGGTCTGCGGACGGGTCTGCACGTTCTCTTCTTCGCCCTGACGGGGCTCGTCATCGCCCGCGCGGTGCTCGACCCGTCGGATTCGAGCGTCGCCGCGACGGCGTTGGCGCTGATCGTCGGCGTCACGTACGCCTCGGGCATGCTGCTCGCTCGCCTCTCGCGCGGCCGACGGCCGGTGACACTGATCTGGTTGGCACTCCTTTCCGCAGAGTGGCTCTGCCTGCTCTGGATGAGCGCCGATGCCGCCTACCTCGTCTTCCCCCTGTTCTTCCTGTTCCTCCATCTGCTGGGGCGTTGGATGGGATCCGCAGCCATCCTCGCGGCGACGGTCGTCGCGGTGTGCGCACTCGGCATCCACGGCGGGTGGAGCGTCGGCGGCGTCGTCGGTCCGTTCGTCGGCGCCGGCGTCGCCCTGCTGATCGGCCTCGGCTACCAGGCTCTGGCGAAGGAGGCCCAGCAGCGCGAAGCGCTGGTCACCGAACTGCTCGCGACCCGTGGACAGTTGGCTGCACAGGAACACGAATCAGGCGTGCTCGCTGAACGCGCGCGGCTCGCTCGTGAGATCCACGACACGCTCGCGCAAGGACTCTCCAGCATCCAGATGCTGCTGCACGCCGCGGAACGCGCCGACGATACGCGCCCGGGGATCGAGCACATTCGCCTCGCCCGCGAGACCGCCGCCGCGAATCTCATCGAGGCGCGGCGATTCATTCGCGAGCTGACACCTCCCCAGCTCGACGATCAGACCCTCGGTGGGGCGCTGCGTCGG
>NZ_JBEOUR010000098.1:0-10090 GCF_040302605.1 Microbacterium sp. NPDC097977 | reverse complement strand
CATTTGACAAGTGCACGCTGTTGAGTTCTCAAGGATCGGATGCTCCCACGACCCAGTCATCACAACCAGGCCCGAAGGGCAACTTCTCTATCTTATCTGTGTCATTCAGGCTGTCAATTCGACACACCGTGATGATCAGAACCAGATCTGCAGCTCGGGGCTTAAGGCCGCCGAGGCAACTTCACTAGCTTATCCGTTTCAGACTCGCTGTCAAATCGACCGCTTGTCCGAGGTGGACGCTCCAGGTCAGACAGAAGTGTGTCTGCGATCTTCTCCGAGGAGCTGATCGAGTGGAGGTGGTTCTCCGCTTGAGGGGGGTAAGGCTCTCGGCCTCTCCGCTTCCCTGTGGGGCGAACAAGTAATAAGTTACGCGGGATCCGGGGTTCCGGCAAATCATGGGCGCCCGCCGGGCGTGTCGCCCGTATTCCCGCGGAGTGGGGGGCGCAGCAGCCGGATTCGGATGAACGGGCACCGACGCCCGCGCCCCCTCGATGCCGGCCGACGACGCCATCGCTGATGGCAAGCATCGGCGGCACTCCCCCGGGGGAGTGCCGCCGAGCATTATTCGCCCGCCGACCGACTACACGATGGCAGCGCGGAGTTCCGCAGCCGCGGCGCTGACGTCAGTTGCGCCGTAGATGGCCCCACCGGCGACTGCGACCTGTGCGCCGGACTTCTGCACAGAGGCGATGGTCGAGATGTTGATGCCACCGGCGACAGAGAACGGCACGCCCGAGGACTCACCGTCACGCAGCAGGGTGTCGAAGGTGAAGCCCACTTCGGCCTGCTCATCGAGACCGGCGTGCATCTCGACGAACTCCACGCCGAGCGCCACCACCTCCTTGGCACGCTGCGGCTTGTCCGCGACGCCGATCAGGTCGACGACGACACCCTTGCCGTGCTTCTTCGCGGCCTTCACCGCTCCGACGATCGTGCTGTCGCCCGCCGCACCGAGCACTGTCACGAGATCGGCGCCGGCGGTGAAGGCGATCTCCGCCTCGAGCTCACCCGCATCCATGGTCTTGAGGTCGGCGAAGACGATCTTGTCGGGATGGGCGTTCTTGATGGCGGTCACAGCTGTGAGCCCGGCACTCTTGATGAGGGGCGTGCCGAGCTCGAGGATGTCGACATACGGCGCGGCCGCGGCGGCCAGTTCGAGAGCGGCCTCGGTGGTCAGGGTGTCCATGGCGAACTGCAGTTTCATTGTGTTCCTTTTGTCGGAGTGATGGGATGGAGGAAGAACGATGGATGGCGTCACTCGAGATTGGCGTGGCGCGGCCACAGCTCATCGGCGCTTCGGCCGGAACGCTTCCACAGGGCGTGGAAGAGGGCGTCGCCGATCAACACGACGCTCTGCTCGAACAGGCTGCCGGCGTACTGATTCGAAGCCGACTCCGAGCGGTCGAGCTTGCCTGCGGCGGGCACAACGATCAAGGCTGAGGCCAGGGCGGCGAGTGGGGACTGCGCGGCGGTGGTGATCACGGCGACACGGGCACCGACAGATACCGCCGATCGAGCGTTGCGCACGATGCCTTCGGTCGTGCCCGACCCGCTCGCAGTAAGAAGCAGATCGTCGGCTCCGATCGCCGGAGCGGTGACCTCCCCGACCACATGAACATCCAGACCGAGGTGCATGAGCCGCATGGCCGTCATCTGCAGCGCAAGACCGGAACGGCCGGCGCCCAGAACGAAGACGCGCCCGGCTTCGACGACCTGCTCCGAGAAGCGCGCGAGCGCCATGGGATCATTCGTGGCGACCTGGTCGGCGACGTCGTCCAGTTCTTGCGTGATGCGCATCAGCGCGTAGCCGACACCTGATTCGAGAATGTCCATAGCTTCATCCTTCGTGCAGAGATCCTCTGGCGTGCCTACCCGCGCGGCCTGTTCTTCCCACCCGAACGGGTAGGAGAGACGTAGCGGGTAGGGTGGGGACATGACGGACGACACGATCTCCCGCCGAGAGCTGGCCGAGCAGTCGCGGCTGCTCGCCGAGCAGACAGACCGCCACGCGGTCGCCCTCGAGTCGATCCTCGCCATTCTGCGTTCAGCACGATTGGACGACCGGGCCGCTCGGACGATGGCGACCGACATCGCCGCAGCCACCCTTGTGGAGTTGCGGACGGCCAATGACGAACAGACCAGCACCCTGTTCGAACCCGTGGTGGGCGCATTCGCAAGGCTCCGTAGCGACCTGCGACCGCTGGTGAGGTTCGGCGACCTCGACGTGCAGTTCGTCGAACCCCCCGCGACCGGACGGGCGCTGCCTGGCGATGTGGCGTTCGCTGCACGAGCGATAGTCCGGAGCGCTGTGCTCGCCCTCGTCGACGAGGGCGAGTCGCGACGGGTCCGCATCCAGTGGGATTGCGATGGTCTCAACCTCCTGATCGGCATCCGCGATGACGGGACGGGGCAACTCTCTGTGCACGACGACTCGCTTCGACCCATCGCTGAGCGCGTCTCTTCGCTGGGCGGTGACCTCGACGTCTCAGCCACTGCCGGCTGGGGCTCGACGATGGCGGTGCGACTACCGCTCGATCCGCCCGCCATGCCGGAGCCGTTGGCGGACAACGACGCTTTCTCGCAACGGGAGCGCGAAGTGCTTCGGCTCGTCGCCTCTGGTGCGAGGAACCGGGCCATCGCCGACCAGCTCACCATCAGCCCGAATACGGTGAAGTTCCATGTCTCGAACATTCTTCGGAAGGCGGGGGTGAGCACGCGCGCTGAGTTGGCGATCCTCGCAACCGCAAACGCTCGACGCCCCTGACTCTGCTCGTGACGCCCCAAGACAGAGGTCCCGAACGTCCACCCGCTTCGCGTTCCATCGCCTCTCTTCTCCGCTCGCTCAGGATGCCGTCGGGAGAGTCAACCGAACACGGGGCTGTCGAGCTCGATGTGGGCCTTGATGGTGGACTCGGGGTGGAGCGCCGCGTCCAGCGCATCGAGTGCGGTGTCGATCGTGAAGCGGTGCGTGACCAGAGGGCTGAGGTCGATTCCGCTCTGCGCGAGGAATCGAATCGTCTCGGGCCACACTCCCGGCGACCCCACGGAGCCCGTGATCTTCAGCCCCTTGGACTGGATCAGGCCGAGCTTCGCCGAAGCTTCTCGCCCCACATCCACGCCGATGAAGGCGACCCGACCACCGAAGGCGACGAGTTCGAGTGCACGAGCCATCACAGTCGGCTGGCCACTCGCCTCGACCACGACATCAGCGCCACGTCCCGAGGTGAGTTCGTCCAACAGCTCATCCAGCTCCTCGGGTGCGACCGCGTGCGCAGCTCCCAAGCTCAGCGCCGCTGTGCGCCGATGCGGGTTCGGGTCCGCCACGATCGTGCGCGCACCCATCTTGACCGCCGCCGCCGTCACCGCAAGGCCGATCGGTCCGGCGCCGAGCAGCACGAGAGTGTCACTCGCGTTGATGTTCCCGGCGCGCGTCAGCGCGTAGTACGCCACGCTGAACGGCTCCACGAGAGCACCGTTGGTCCACGGCATCTCCGGGGGCAGCTTGTGAAGCCACTCCGCCTTGACGACGAAATACTGCGCCGCCGCACCATCGATGGAACAGCCGAAATGATCGTCCCCGATGACGCACTCGCCGACGACGTGATCTCCCACGACGAAGTCGGTCACCTTCTCACCGACCTTCGCAACCTCTCCGGCCCACTCATGGCCAGGGATCAAGGGATAGCTGAAGGGGATGATCGCCCGCCCTGCGAGGAGTTCGATGTCGGAGTGGCACACGCCGACCACTCGGGACGCGATCAGTACCTCGTCAGCGCTGATCTCGGGAATCTCGATCTCATCCACTACGGGGTGATCCTGGGAAGCGTATCGCAGGGCCTTCATCATCTGGTTCTCCTTCTGTTCGGTCTTGTGAGTGTCGGGGACACGGAGTCGGGGTCTAGCGGGGGCCGTGACGTTCTTGCCCGAGAACGACGGATGTGATCTCGGGGCCGCGCAGCGCCGCCGTCACCGTGCTCGGGCGAGTCTGCGGTTGTTGACGGAGTCGAGGAGCACCGCGACGAAGATCAGGGCGGCTTGCACGAACTGCACCCAGAACACTCCTACGTTCATCAGAGTCAGGCCATTGCCGATAAAGCCGATGAGCAGCACGCCGATGAGGGTGCCGAGGAGGCTTCCCTTGCCACCGAACAGGCTCGTTCCGCCGATCACGACAGCCGCGATGACTTGGAGCTCGAGTCCCTGCGCGGCGATGGGAGTCGTGGCGCTGAGGCGACCCGCGAGCAGGATCCCTGCCAGTCCCGCACACAGTCCCGCGAACGTGTACACGTAGAACAGGGTGCGTCTGTCTCGGATGCCGGCGAGCCTGGCCGCCTCTCGGTTCCCGCCGATCGCGAAGACCCGGTGACCGAAGGTGGTGCGGGAGAGGATGACGTGTCCGATGATGAAGACGAAGACCGTGACGAACGCGGCCACGGGGATTCCCGCGACACGCGCTGACCCCAACCAGTTGAATGTCTCCGGCAGACCGAAGATCGGCTGTCCGTTGCTCAGCTGCAGGGTCAGTCCGGCCGCCATCCCGAGAGTCGCGAGAGTGACGATGAACGGGGCAAGATTGAGATACGCGATGGAGAACCCGTTGAACGCTCCGATCAGCGTCGCCGCGACCAACACGACGATCATCCCCAGGAACCCGTCGCCAGTTGCCTGCATCGTCAGACCGCCGAGGATCCCCGACAATGCGATCGCGGACCCGACAGACAAGTCGATCCCCGCGGTGATGATGACGAACGTCGCGCCGACGGCCGCTACACCCACGACGGCGGATTGCGCGAGGACGTTCGTGAGATTGGTGACGTTCAGGAACCGGTCCGAGAGGACGGACATCACGGCGATGACGGCCAGCAGCGCCACGAAGATCGGGAGGATCTGACTGCGGGATGCTCGCGCGAGGAACTCGCGGCCCCCACGCTGGGTGGGCTGCGTCCCCAGGGGTTCGGTTGTCGGGCGCTTCACTTCAGGCACCGATGTCGACGTTTGCATTGGTTCTCCTAGTTTCATCCGAGCGAGGCCAAGGCCAGCACGGCTTCACGGTCGTAGTCTTTGCGGTGGATTTCAGCGACCACCCGTCCGGACTTCATGACGTACACACGGTCGCTGACCGCAAGGACCTCGTCGGTATCCGAGCTGGTCATGAGGATCCCCGCGCCCGCGGCAGCGAGGCCGAAGGCCTTCTCGTAGATCGACGACTTCGACCCGACGTCCACGCCCCTCGTCGGATCGTCCAGCATCAGCAACGACAGGGCACCAGCCGTGAACCGGCTCAGGATCACCTTCTGCTGATTCCCGCCGGACAATCGGCTGATGAGTTGACGACGACTGTCGGTCCGCACATCGAAAGAGCTGATCTGCGCGGATATGAACGTCCGCGCGGAGCCAGGGACTATCCATCCCCACTTCGACACCTTCGAATAGTTGCCATAGATGATGTTGTCTCCCACCGAAGCCTCGGGAACGATTCCCTCTCGCTTTCGATCCTCCGGAATGTAGACCACACCCATCCTCCGCGCGGTCCCCATGTTGCCCGCGCGAAGCGACCTGCCACGCACCGAAAGAGCACCGGTCGCGGAGCCATCCGCACCCGACACCGCCTTCATCAGCTCGGTGCGTCCCGCGCCGGCGAGACCGACGAGACCGACGATCTCACGCTCACGCACCACGATCGACACGTCGTTCACGCGTCGAGCGTTGATGCCCTTCGCTTCGAACACGACATCACCGAGCTCACGGTCCTGCCACGGATACGCACGCTCCAGAGACTTCGCCAGCATCGTGCTCACCAGACTCGATTCGTCCCACTCGCTCGTAGGACGGTGCCCCACCACCGCACCATCACGCATGACGACGATCTCGTCCGAGATATCGAACAACTCCGCAAGATGATGACTGATATAGAGAATCGCCAGCCCCTCATCACGGAGCCCCCGGATGACCTGCTTGAGGATCTCCACCTCGCTCTCGGGCAACGATGACGTCGGCTCGTCGAACACCAGCACGCGCGCGTCCCGGGCAAGGCTCCGGGCGATCTCGACCAATTGACGCTCCGACATGCTCAGCGACCCCACCGCCGCGTCCGGGTCCACATGGGACAGACCCACCCGTGCCAGAGCAGTGCGAGCACGAACGAGCGCCGCGCGCTTACTCACGAACCCGAAGGCACTCGGCATCTCGCCGAGGAACAGGTTCTCGGTCACCGTCATCTCAGGGACACATGTGAGCTCCTGGTAGATCACACTGACACCAGCCCGGATCACCGCCAGAGGATCGCTGTCGACACTGTTCCCGAAGATGCTCACCTCACCCGCGTCAGGAGAGATCGCTCCCGCCAGAATCTTGATCAGCGTCGATTTCCCCGCCCCGTTCTCTCCCGCAAGCGCAGTGACGCGACCCTCGAGAAGCTCGAGATCCACGCCCTTCAGCGCCCGCACACCGACGAAGCTCTTCTCCACGCCGCGCAGCGACACCGCGCTGCGCGGCGTGGAGAGCGACGAGTTACTGCTCACTTACCGATCCGATCTGCCCACAGGCCCTTCTCCGTTGCTTCCGGAGTGTCGATATTCTCCGGAGTCAGCGTGAAACTCGGCTGCTCGTAGGACGTCGGCAACGGCGTCCCGTCCTCCCGCAGAGCCTTGATCTGCGCGAACAGGTACTCGCCCATACCCAGCGGATTGATCACGACGGTCATATCCTGATAACCCTTCCTGATGTTGTCGACCGCGACCGGGTCCCCATTACCGCCACCCACCCAGATATGTTCCGGATCACCCACCGGCTTCAACCGCCCGGCCAGTTCGATAGCACGCAGCACGCCCGCCGACATGTCGTCGCTGGCCGCACGCACCGCATCGATATCGGGATGAGCCTGAAGCACATCCGTCATCACCTTGTTTGCGCCCTCCTGCGTCCATTCCCCGGACACAGTGGAGACCACCTCGACCCCGGGATACTTCTCGACGAGTTCCTTGAGACCAGTGGCACGCCGCTCCGTGGCATCCGTGCCCGGCACACCCTGCACATCGACCACCTTGCCGCGGACTTCTCCATACTTCGCCTTGAGGAACTCGGCGATCTCATCAGCCTGCACCTGGCCGACCTCTTGATGAGCCATTCCGAGATTGAGGTCGATCTTGTCCGAAGGGATCAGATCGCACACGGCCACCACAGGGATGCCGGCAGCGTTCGCCTCCGCCGCGATCGGGATCATCGCCTTCCCATCCACCGCGGTGATCGCCAGATAGTCCACGCCCTGAGCAATAAGATTCTGCGCATCCGTCAACTGCTGCGCCGCATCGAGCTGCGCATTCGTCACGACAAGACACGCACCGGCCTTCTCCGCCTCGTCCTCGAGCCCCTGCTTGACGCCCTGGTAATACGAGATGTTCATCGACCACGTCGACCAACCGACCGTGAACGCACATTCTCCCTCACCACCCGAAGCAGAAGGGCCACCACTCGACGAACAACCCGACAAAACCAAAACCGACGCAGACACGACCACTAGAAGCGGCTTCATTGCAAACTTCACTTCGTCCTCTTTCATCTTTGAATGTGAACAACAGCACTATGGATGGTGCGGCCGGGGCACTGCCTCGTGTCCGGTGGAATTTAACCGTATGGCACAGGTGAACATTCTGTGATATATCGATTTCCTGCCTGTACATAGTTCATGACTATCGCCGCAGGCCGGGGTATAGCAACAAAGAGAAGTCAGCGTGAATCTGCGCTACAGCGAAAGATTCTCCGCTGCTGCCGAACGCAGCATTCTTGACGCCCAGTTCGCGGCCCCTGAATGCGGCCTCGTTAGATCCGAACAATCGGAGTACCGTGAGGGCGAATGAGAGCGAGGATTCGCCCTCGCGTCAGCGCACCCTGTGTGAAGGCATCGCGAGATCCGTGCGATGATCCGCCACGAGCACGGAGCGTCGGCGCGGTCACCCCGCGAGGAGTCCTCCGTCGACGACCAGCTCGGTGCCGGTGACGTACGACGCGCCGTCGGACGCCAAGAAAAGCACCATGCTGGTCACTTCGTCGGGGTCGGCCGGACGCCGAAGAGGCACCCCTGCACCAGCGCCTGCGCCGTTCTCGCCCATTGCTGCGGCCATCATGGGGGTCATGATGTACCCCGGGTGCACCGAGTTCACTCGAATTCCATCGGGGCCGTACTGCACCGCGGCGTGCTTGGTCATTCCTCTCGAGGCGAACTTGCTCGCCACGTACGCCAGGTTGGGCGAGCCGACGACGGCGATCATGCCCGCGCTGGATGAGATGTTCACGATGGAGCCGCCACCCGCTCGCTGCATGTACGGGATCACCGTCTTCATGCCGTAGAACTGAGAGTGCTGATTGATGGCTATGACCTGAAGGTAACTCTCCTCGCTGATCTCCACGGTGGTCTCAACCGGACCGATGATCCCCGCGTTGTTCACGAGGACGGTCGGGGTGCCGAAAGCCTCCGCGACCTCGGCGACCACCCGGACCCAGTCTGCAAGATTCGACACATCGTGCGTCCAGAAGCGCGCCGCATGGCCCAGCTCGTCAGCCAGCGCCTGACCGCGTTCAGTGTTGACGTCGGTCAGTGCCACGCGCGCCCCCTCTGCCACGAATCGGCGAGCGTGCGCTTCGCCCATCCCCTGCGCCGCTCCTGTGATGATGGCGACCTTGCCGGAAAGCTGTCCCATGTCCTTCTCCGTTCGTTCAGCGGGACGATCGTCCCGAAACCCTTGTCTACGATGCGATGTCACGCGTCGACCTCTAGTAACCGGACTTCTTCGCGAGGTCGGCGAAGAACTCCTTGCCTTCCGGAGCCAACTGCAGAGCCTCGACGTAGTGCCCCAGCTCCCTCGAGAAATCGGCGTAGGCGACGAGGCCGAAGCCGGGGCTCTCGAACGCCGTCGTCCAGCGCTTCCCGTACGCCTCGAGACTCGCGGTGGTTTCCTCCATGTCTTCAACGAGCATGCCGAGATGGTGGAAGGTGGCGGGCTTGGAGGAGTCGATGTGGTCGGCGTACATCCCGACGGGCCCGGCCACCGGCCTGATGATCTCGATGTTCGTCGTACCCACGTTCACGACGGCGACGTCGATCTCCCACAGGGGGGCCGGTTCGCCATCGACCACGCAGTCGACCGCGCGCATTCCCGAGATGAATGTCCATTCCGGGGTGTCCATGTTGTCTCGGAACCACCGGGTCGCTCGCTCCAGATCGTCGGCGACGTATGCAACCTGGAAGACATTCTTGAAGATGTGTGCGAATGGATGTGACATGTTCCTCGTCCCTCTACTTGGCGAATGGCGATGACGATGCCTGCGGCATCTGCTCGGTCGAGATCAGCTGTCCTCCGCGGCACCCGGATCGCGCGGAGACGGCAGCACCATGTCGAACCGGAGCGAGCGGAAGGGGTTGGGCAGGCCCTTCGCTGCGGCCTCTGCCGGATCATCGATCCAGGGGAACGGGAAGATGAGGCTGTCCTTCACCGCGAACACAGCATCGGAGTCGAGCCACGGGCTGCCCTCGACGAAGACGTGAGTGGTGATCGGCAGGAATCCGTCCGCGTCGCCGATGAAGTGGATGTGCGCGGGCCTATTGGGATGCCTGTTCGTGGCGTTGAGCAGCTCGCCCACCGGTCCGTCGGTGGGGATGGGATAGGGGGCCGGCACGACGGAGCGGAACCAGTATCGGCCGTCGTCGTCGGTCGTGAAGAGCCCTCGACCGACTCCGACGTCCACGGTGTCGAGGATCTGGACATCATAGAAGCCGTCGTCGTTAGCCTGCCAGACATCGACGGTCGCACCGGCGATCGGTCGACCCTGCATGTCGGTGATGGTCCCCTCTATCCAGCACGGATCGCCCTGCGTGACATCGAGGATCTGGTCGCCGAGCGCGCGAGCGGGGCTCTCCACCATGTGGAACGGGCCGACCACCGTCGTCGGGGTCGCGCCGCTGTTCGTGCGCCTGGATTCCAGCTGCTCGACGAGGTTGGTCACCCCGAGCACGTCGGACAGCAGCATGAACTCCTGGCGTTTGTCGTCGCACATGTGGCCGACGCGGGTCAGGTAGTCGATCGCGATCTCCCAC
>NZ_JBEOUR010000097.1:0-10107 GCF_040302605.1 Microbacterium sp. NPDC097977 | reverse complement strand
ATCTGGTTGACTTCACTCGCTTCACTCGCTTCACATGCGCCACCATCGTCGTATAGTCCTTCGAAACTCTGCGCGCGCTGCACGATAGCTCCGGCAAGCGGAGGTTCAGGACAGCACCACGGTCACGTAGCGCACAAGCAGACCAACACCAGCGACAATCGCAACCACACCGACGAAGCCGATCCAGAACGATCTCTGAAGTCGTTCGAACGCCCCGGCCGCGTGTCGACCGAAGATCTTCCGCTGGCGATCGCGCGCATCGAGCCACAACCTTTCTCGATACCTGACGACGAAAACACCCGCCACGATGACGGTCACGCAGATGAGCGGAAACAACACCACCATCATCGAGTTCATCTCACAGTGCATAATGCGTAGAATCCTGCATCTTGCGAGGATCAGCGCTACTCCTAGTGACAAAGGAAGAATGCCAAGCACAAACGTGAGCATCATCACGCCACCCCCGAATCGCCGACCGCACTTCCAGGATCGTACTGCGTCCCGCCTGCCCGGACAGTAGCCGAAGGTCGCCACTTCAGACCACCCGGGATTCTCCCGCCCGAGCTGGGCGGGATCAGTCCTCGAACGTCCCGACCGCCGGCACCCGATCGGTGCGACCGTAGCGCAGCAGCATCACGCCGTCGCTGTCTGCGACCGGCGGCTCGATCAGCTGCAGCACCGACGGCAGCGCACCGTCGTCGAACACCTTCTTGCCCGCGCCGAGCAGAATCGGATACACCCACAGGGTGAGTTCGTCGAACAGTCCCTCGGCCAGCAGCGAATGCACGAGATCGACGCTGCCGATCACATGCACCTCTCGATGCCTGGTGCGTAGTTCGGCGATCTCGGCGGCGAGGTCGCTGCCCACGCGGTGGCTGTTCTGCCAGTCGAGCGCGAGGTCATCGTTCCGTGTCGCGACGTATTTCGGCACGCGGTCGAAGAGCCGGCCGATCTCGCCGGACAGACCGTCCGTGTGGTGGGGCCAATACGCGGCGAAGATGTCGTACGTCCGGCGTCCGAGCAGCAGGGCATCGAGCCCCTGCATCCCTTTCGAGACGGTCTCTCCCATGCTCGACGAGGGGTACCCGGCCTGCCAGCCACTGAATGCGAACCCTCCGGACGGGTCTTCGTCGGTGCCACCCGGCCCCTGCGCGACACCGTCGAGGGTGCTGAAGAGGTCGATCAGGATGCGTCCGGTCATCGAAGGGCTCCTTTGCACGAGAGGCGCTGCACGCGAGGGCGGCGATGCTGACAGTATGCGCTCGCGCTGCTGCTCGCGGGGATCTACTTCTCCTGGCCCCAGCGGGCGAGCGCATCGATGGCCTCACGCAGCGCGATGCCTCGATCGGTGAGCGCGTACGCGCGCGTGTTGTGCCGCAGGGGCAGTCGGGTCAGCACCCCGGCCGCCTCGAGCTCTCGCAGCCGGGTGGCGAGCATGTTCGTCGGCACCCCGAGCTCACGCTGCAGATCTCCGTACCTCTGCGGCCCGTCGAGAAGTCGTTCGACGATGAGCAGCGCCCATCGGGCCCCGACGACGTCGAGGGCTGCGGCGAGGTCGCTCACGCGTGCGAATCGGCGTCCGGCTTCATCCAGAACGGCGAATAGTGGTACCCGTCGGGGTCGTCGAACTGGCGCTGGTACATGAACGGGTAGTCGTCGGTGTCGCCGACCCGCCCGCCGGCGGCGGCGGCACGCTCGACGATCGCATCGACCGCCTCCCGACTGTCGAGGTCGAACGAGACCGTGACCTTCGAGGGAGTGTCGGGTCCGCCGATCAGATCCTCGGTGCCACCGACGCTCGCGTACATCTCGCGACTGCCGAGCATGACGTACTGCTCGGGCGCGATCGCGAAGCACGACACGTTGTGATCGGACATCTCGGCGTTGAGGGTGAATCCGAGTGCCGTGTAGAAGGCGGTGGCCCGGTCGACGTCGGCGACGGGGCAGGTGATGAAGAGACTCATGTCGTGATACTTGCAAAATACAAGTGGAGCGTCAAGGGTGTCTTGCCTTCGAGAAGCCACTTACCACCACCTCGCTCACGCAGGCTGCAGCCCGATCGCTCGATGACGCGGTGGCACCACAGTGACTACGGGCCGCCCATCAGAAGGACCCTGGCGACAGCAGCCGACACGGCCACGACCCCGATCCCGATCGCGATGGCCCCCACGATCCCCATCATGAAGGGAGTCTGCCGACCTGCCGATATACGCGCAGCTCTTCTACCGAACATTCTCCGCTGTGACTCAAAGACCATCTCGTTGAGCTTTGTCCGGAACCGCACGATCACTAGTCCCGCACATATCACAATGACACCGAAGATCACGTTCGGCAGAGTTGAGTCACACACAGCGCACCCACCCCCAAGTTCACTGCCCTGTCCTCTCAGATGTCGGGCTGAAATCAACATAGGTATCGTCGCAGAACGGTTGGCGCAATTCCGACCAGTCGGGTCCGGTGAATCGACCTTGGTCAGGAAGGAAGACTGCTGTCCCGGCATCATCGTGGATGCGAAGAGCGCCGTCCTCGTCCAGCTCCCAGGACCCGTTGCCCGAGTACCGTTCGCCATCGCTGTCGATGCACGCGCGGTCGTCAGGGCCCGGGTCACCGAACTTAATACCTTTATAGACCGCAGTCCCGTCATCCTCCAACCGCAACACTGAAGCAACAGTGGACTCGGGATCGGTTTCGGGTACGGCTACCCACACAATGGGGTAGGAGTACTGCGAAGATGGGCCAGTTCTAATCCCGAACATTGTGATGATCGCTACTCCTATCACCACAAGCAAGGCCGCAGCGACAAAGACAACGGCACCGAACAGAAGGCCACTTTTCAGTCGCATGCTACCTTCCCGCAACGATTAATAATAGAGTTTTATGCACCCAAAAAGCCTGCGACGTCCTCTCCGAACTGCTAGCGAGAAAGCTCAACGAGGCGACTCGCCGAATCGTCATCCGGGTCCGCACCGAGCCATTCCTGGATGACCAACTTACCTGCGACCAGCCACACTTCGAATGAGAGCGCCCCTGGGCATTCACCACCCTCCGAGAACAAACTCAGACCGTACTCGTAGCCCTTCGGGCCCAGTTGCCACACGCCGTGGAAGTTGCGACCGTCACCCCAAGCGACTTCGTCGACGTACTCGGCTGTCGGCGCAGCGCATCCCAGGTTCGACGGCCAGTTATGCATCTCGAACGTCTGATCGCTATGAATTTCAAGTGTTACCTCGGCGCCCCGGTTCGGAATACGCCACTCGCCCCTCAATTGTTCAGCGGTTATGTCACTTGCCGGAGCGCCCCCGCTCGAGGCGCACCCGCCAAGCAGCACTGTCGTGATCAGCACGAGAGCCACTCTCCCTCGCCTGCGGCGCATCACGGCATGGTCTCCGTCCATTGACCTGTCGACGCGGTCACGGGCTTGTTCATATACCCGGTGCCACTCGACCACACCCCCGACGACCCGATCGGAGCACCATACGGATCACGGAACACCCGCCTGGTCGTGCCTGTCGAGTTCGCCACCGTCTGCACGTCCACAGTCCCCTCCTCCGATCGTCTTCAGCCTTGATTGTGGGTTCGAACGAAGCGGATCACTTTCTCTTCCTTGAAGTCCTCATCAGCACTTAGGAGGATGATGAAGCTCTGCTGTCCAGCGGCGTCGCGCTGGAAGTAGATGGGGAGAAAACGGCAGTCTGCAGCGGATGGCGCCAAATACCCCGAGTACGAAGGGCTGTCGAAGGTCTTCCAGGTTCCGGAGAAGGATGAAACCGCATCCCAGTCGACGCTACGGACGGATAGCGGGACATCGTCGCTGCAGAGCACTGTCGGCAGATCGATCGCTTCAAAAGAGTCACCATCGAGGCGGATCTCTGCAGAGTGACCCCGAGAGTCGCTATAGAGGCCGTCAGCATTCGCGGCTTCGAACGTGTAGTCATACGCTGGTTCGGCCGGCGCGCATCCCGCGAGGACAACGATCAAACAAACAACAGGCGCGAATCGTCGACGACGTCGGAGCTGGTTCATGGCGTTAACGCCCCACCAGCACTGTCGACATGTCGCCACCATCTATTGTCGACGAGCGCGATCGCATGCAGTACTACTCCCTCACACCATCTCAACCAGCCAACGGATCCTGTATGGCACCACGGCCCCCATGTTCGAGAGCCCTACAAATTTGGCGGCGACTTCTTTTCCGATGAACGGTCGCAGCAGCCCTTTAACGAGCACGAGATTAAAAGTTTCATCGTACCAGCAGATCGCCTGACCGAGTGATGCCCTCTGCGCCCAAGAGTGAACCAGAAGCCACGCAATTGTTGCAAACAATATCAATACCCACAGAAAGATCCCTCTGAGTACCAGAAACAGCCCCCACCCCAGACTTTTTCTCAATGACACCTCAATATTCTTCAACCAAGTATGGGCCGCTCAAATACTCATAAGTATGACCACGAAAACCAACGCAGCACACGCCACCTCAGACTTGTTTACCGAGTCGGTCTTTAACTCAATCCAGAAATGATCATGAATATGCCAAATACCACAAACCCTACGCCAACCATCAGAGCGTGAATTGGCGAAGAACCCGGTCTGACTGCGTCATCAGCGACCGGCTCGCCGAGGAAGATTCTTAAACCGGCATGAATTATCTTCGGAATTAGTCGATGAAAACCAATCGCCAATAGGCCAACCAAGACCACAATAACTCCAATATTGCTTTGAATCGAGATAGCGATCTCCTTCTTAGAAATTCCCCATGATCATAATTCCACAACCGCCTCCGAAGCCGTACTTGATTCCGCCGCCGGAGCTCCCGGCAAGTCGCAACCCGCCTGACCCTCCTTGCTGATCCGCAATCCCAACCCCCAGGTGGGCGGTCGCTCCGACGGCCGCTGTTGCGGAGCATTCCCCCACCACGAATAGCGGTGAACTTTCTTGTACAGTCACACCCGTACTGACAGTCAGTTCTGCCTTCAACCCCAAACCTGCCGACCAACTCCACCCGCTCTTCGAGCCATAGGATAGCCCTCCGAAAAAGCCAAAACACGCACTCACCCCAATGTCATTTTCGGGCCGGGGCATCTGATACTCCGGTACAAACGACACCAGTGGCCCCCAGGAGGGTTGCGACTTCGGAACCCAGCTTTTGGCTGGCGGCTTTGAGTTGAGCGTGCTGATCAAGCTCGGCGGTTTGGTGGATCCGTGCGGCTTCGTGGTCGTGTGCGTCTTCTTATCGCTGAATGGGCCGGCCCCCGTCCAGGGATTGGGCTTGTCAACCTTCTTCTGTCCCCCGCGAGTGCAGTTGACGCCCCACCCGCATCCCTGATCGAGTCGGAGCCCGGTCGGGTCCATGTACGTGGTCGGGTTGTTCCCCGAGTACGTGTAGCCGGTGTTCTGCTGCGGGAGGTTCGTGTCGATCACGGGATCCACGGACAGGAACTTCCCCACCACCGGATCGTACGTGCGTGCAACCACCATGGTCAGACCCGTCGACGCGGTCACCGGCTTGTTCATATACCCAGTCCCGCTCGACCACACCCCCGACGACCCGATCGGAGCACCATACGGATCACGGAACGTGCGCGTGGTCGTACCCACCGCAGTCGCCACCGTCCGCACGTCCACCGTCCCCTCCAGATTCGAGAACAACCACGTCAACGTCGTCCCCGTCGTCCCGGACTTCGCCGACTTCGCCGCGATCGGCTTGCCCTCCGCACCAGAGTACGTCCGCACCCCCGCAACCACCGTCGAACCGTTCGCCTGCGACAACACCGTGTCGCCGACGAACAACGTCGCACCCTCACTCGTGTTCGTCCGCAGCAGGATGCTGCCATCGACGTTGTAGACCGTGTTCTGCGTCACCGAACCGGCGACGACCTTCGACACCTTGCCGACATCATTGAACGTGATCGTCTGCCCGGGGCGACCGGTCATGTTGCCGGCCGCGTCATACGTGTACGAGCCGGGACCGACTCCGGCCGGACCGGTCACGGTGCTCACCGCGTGTGGACGATCCCCGCCCGCGGCCGGGTACGTGTACGCGGCCGTCGAGACCGCTCCCGCCGCGGAACGCTTCACGAGACCCGTGCGGTTGCCGGTCGTCGTGTCACGTCGCGCATGCATCGCGCGGCGCTGCCCCGCCCGCCCGGTCCCCCGTGCGGGGGATGCCGCCGCATCCGTCGCGGCTCTACGGTGGGGGGATGCCCGCCGCGCCGTTCACCCGCATCCCCAGCATCCGTGAGCAGCGCGGGGATCTCGTGCTCGCCGCGGTGATGTTCGTCGGCGCGGTGCTGAGCGCCGCGCTCTCGACGGTCGCAGACATGTACGGCGACACCCGGGCGGAGCCGTGGACGGCGCTCGTGTACGCGGTGGCCGTCACCGCGCCGCTCGCGGTGCGGCGGCGCTGGCCGGGCCCGGTGGCGGTGACCGTCTGTGTCGCGTACTTCCTCGCGATCTCGTTCCAGGTGCCCGAGATCTACGTCGGCAACATCGCGATGTTCGTGTCGCTGTACACGGTGGGCGCGTGGATGAACAACCGCAGAGCCGCGATGATCGTGCGCGTCTCGATCATCGTCGGCATGTTCGTCTGGCTCATCATCACGATGTACCGCCAGGCGATCGAAGAGGCCGACAAGGCCGAGGTCGCCGCCGGTCTGCTCTCGCCCTACCTGGCCTTCATGCTCATCCAGCTGCTGCTGAACGTGCTCTACTTCGGCGGCGCGTACTACTTCGGCGAGCGTTCGTGGCACGCGGCGCAGGAGCGCCAGGCGCTCGAGCACCGCACGGCCGAGCTCGAGCGGGAGCGCGAGGTGACCGCCGCGCAAGCCGTCGCCCTCGATCGCGTGCGCATCGCCCGCGAACTGCACGACGTGGTCGCACATCACGTGTCGGTCATGGGGGTGCAGGCGGGAGCCGCACGTCTGGTGATCGACCAGGATCCCGAGAAGTCCAAGAGCATCCTGACCGGCATCGAGGGGTCGGCGCGCGATGCCATCCACGAGCTGCGGCACCTGCTCGAGACCCTGCGCTCCCCGGGCAGTGAGACGCCGGATGCCGCGTCGACCGTGACCCTCGACGACATCCGCTCGCTCGTCGAGGCCTCCACCGAGGCGGGACTGCCCACCGACTACGCGGTGATCGGCGAACCGGTGCCGGTGCCCTCGGTCGTCGCCGTCAACCTGTATCGGATCACGCAGGAGTCCCTGACGAACGCTCGCCGGCATGCCGGAGCGGGCGCCATCGCCGATGTGCGCGTCCGCTACGACGACGAGGGCGTCGAGGTCGAGGTCGTCAACACCGGTCGCGCCATGGCGGTGCTGCGCCCCGGGTTGGGACAGCTCGGCATGCGCGAGCGGGCGGCGGCATCCGGCGGTACCCTCGAGGTCGCCCCTCGCCCCTCGGGCGGGATGCGCGTGCGAGCGCGGGTGCCTCTGACAGAGACGAGCACCGCCTCATGACCACGTCCACGCCCCCTATTCGCGTGCTCCTCGTCGACGACCACGCGATGCTGCGCGCGGGGTTCCGCACGATCCTCGGCACCCAGCCCGACATCACCGTGGTGGGCGAGGCGGCGACGGGGGCTGAGGCGGTCGCCCAGGCATCCGCTCTGCGCCCCGACGTGATCACGATGGACGTGCAGATGCCCGACATGGACGGCATCGAGGCGACCCGCCGGATCGTCGCCGACCGCGAGGTCTCTGCGGCCATCGCGATCATCACCACCTTCGACCGCGACGACTACCTGTACCAGGCGCTGGATGCCGGGGCCAGCGGCTTCCTGCTCAAGAACGCCGGCGCCGAAGACCTCATCGCCGCGGTGCGTGCCCTGGCCGCCGGCGACGGGATGCTCGCCCCCGAGGTCACCCGCCGCGTTCTCGCGCGCTTCACCACGGCCGCGGCGCCCGCTCGACCCGCATCGCCCGCGCGCACTGCGGCACCCGCTCCGGCGCCCCTCGTCGAACCCCTCACCGAGCGCGAGTCCGAGGTGCTCGTGCTGCTCGCCGATGCGCGCAGCAACGCCGAGATCGCGAGCGCCCTCTTCATCGGCGAGGCGACCGTGAAGACCCACGTGTCGCGCATCCTGCAGAAGCTCGGCGCCCGCGACCGCGTGCAGGCCGTCGTGCTCGCGCACCGCCTCGGACTCGCGTAGATCGCTGCCGACGCAGCACCTCCGCACTCCGGCGGCACCCCGATACTCTCGGAGCATGCAGACCGCCGCACCCCTCTCGCGCCCGATCATGGCCGGAGTCGTCACCGCACTGGTGGGCTTCACGAGCTCGTTCGCGGTCGTGCTCACCGGTCTCGGCGCGGTCGGCGCATCGCCGGCGCAGGCCGCGAGCGGACTCCTCGCAGTCAGCCTCACGATGGGCCTGGCGTGCGTCGTGCTCGCCTGGCGATACCGGATGCCGATCACGGTCGCCTGGTCGACCCCGGGGGCGGCGCTGCTCGCCGCGACCGGCGTCGTCGACGGGGGCTGGTCGGCAGCCGTCGGAGCCTTTCTCGTCACCGCCGCACTCATCCTGCTCACCGCCCTGTGGCCCGCGCTGGGGGCGCTGATCGCGCGCATCCCGCCGTCGATCGCCCAGGCGATGCTCGCCGGCGTGCTGCTGCCGCTGTGCCTCGCGCCGATCACCGGGCTCGTCGCCAACCCGTGGGGTGTGGTGCCGGTCGTCATCACCTGGCTGATC
The DNA here is from genome assembly GCF_040302605.1 of Microbacterium sp. NPDC097977. NCBI lineage: Bacteria > Bacillati > Actinomycetota > Actinomycetes > Micrococcales > Microbacteriaceae > Microbacterium > Microbacterium sp. NPDC097977. Next base: position 1,423 of record NZ_JBEOUR010000097.1, on the reverse strand, counting down.
GTCGCCCGTCTCGCGCCGCGGTGGGCGGTTCCGCTCGCCTTCGTCGCCGCGGCGGTGGTGGTCGCCGTCTCGCTGATCCAGGCGGGCGCCCCCGTCGATGCGGGGCTGCTGATCCCTCGCCTCGAGCTCACCGCCCCCACCTTCACCCTCGGGGCGCTGATCGGGGTCGCCCTTCCGCTGTTCATCGTCACGATGGCCTCGCAGAACGTGCCGGGCATCGCCATCATGCGCAGTTTCGACTACGAGGTGCCCTGGCGCCCGTCGATGCTCGTCACCGGCATCGGCACGGCTCTGGGAGCGACGGCCGGCGGACATGCCATCAATCTCGCGGCGATCAGCGCGGCACTCGCCGCCTCGCCCGATGCCGACCCCGATCCGAAGCGCCGCTGGGTGGCGGGCGTCTCGACGGGCATCTCCTACCTCGTGCTCGGCGGCTTCTCCGCCGCGTTCGCCGCGCTGGTGCTCCTCGCCCCCGAGGCGGTGATCCCCGCGGTGGCCGGACTCGCGCTGTTCGCCGCGTTCGGATCGTCGGTGCAGCAGGCGATCGACGATCCGGGAGAGCGCATCCCCGCCGTCGTGACCTTTCTGGTCGCGGCATCCGGGATCTCGCTGCTGAGCGTGAGTGCGGCGTTCTGGGCGCTCGTCGCCGGCCTGGTGGTGCGCACCGCACTGCACGCCGGGCGGCGCCGCTCGCGCGACGGCGGCTGAGGCGTGCAGCTGAGACCCCGCGGCACCGGCTCGACTAGCGTGGACGCGTGACCGCCCCCGCATCCGGCTCTGCGCCCGGCTCCGCACCCGGCCCGGCCGCCCGCGTACCCGCCGGCCACTTCGACGCGCGTGCGCTGATCGATCCGGTGAATCCGGTCGAGCTGGACGCCTTCGTCCGCGCGCATCGTGCGGCGAACCCCACCTCCGCCGGGCAGATCATCGCCTGGGTGTTCGCGATCATCGCGCTGCTGTGCGTGGTTCCGGTGATCGGCATCTTCGTGATGGGGCTCGGCTATGTGATCGGCCGCGATGTCGGCGTCGCCGTGGGGGGCGCGATCGCCCTGCTGCTGCTCGCGGGGATCATCGTTGGACTCGTCGCGCTCGTGCGTCGCGGCATCCGCACGCGCAACATCACCCGCTTCCGCCTCGCCCGCTTCGCCGGTGCGAACGCTCTGACCTACATCGAGAGGATCGACGCGCCGCCGCTGCCCGGCATGATCTTCTCGAACGGATCGAGCCGCATGTCCACCGATGTGCTGCGCGGGGTCGCACCTCGCTTCGTCGAGTTCGGCAACTACCAGTACACGACGAGCAACGGCAAGCAGTCCCAGGTCCACCGCTGGGGGTACGTGGCCGTCAAGCTCGACGTGCCGCTGCCGAACATCGTGCTCGACGCTCTCGGCAACAACACTCTCGGCAGCTCGATGACCGCCGC
>NZ_JBEOUR010000096.1:0-10396 GCF_040302605.1 Microbacterium sp. NPDC097977 | reverse complement strand
GCCCCCCACGAACTGCGCCCCGTGCAGCATCCGCAGCTCCAGCTTCTCCGCGCCGTCGACGGGTTCGAGTTCGAGGGGGAAGTCCATCGGCGCGTTCCCGAACGCGCGGTGGGACGTGGTGAGCACCCGGCGGCCGAGGATGTGGTTGCCTGCCCCGCCCACGGCGGCCCCGACGCCGAACGGCAGCGCCTTTCCGACGAACGACGCACCTCCTCGGGTGGCGAACTGCTTGACGAACATGCTCTTGAGTCGGTCGACGAGCGGACCGACGGCCGCTTTGGGCAGCGACTTCGTGACCATCTCTCCCCAGTACGACGACCGGGTGCCGCCCTTGCCCGTGGCCTCGCCGGCGAGCTGGCCGACCAGCGCCACGCCTTCTTTGCCGAGCATCAGGGTCATGACCAGCGCTCGCGCGCGGTCGGGGTTGGAGATGGCGATCCCGTGCACCTCCGCCACGGACTGCGCGAACAGCGCCGTCGATTCGACGAAGCCGACGGTCTCGACGCCGGAGAGTGCGAGGGTGATCCCGGTTCCGATGCCGGGGACGACGGCCGTGGCTCCGACCGCTGCTCCTCCGGTGGTCACCGCCGCGAGGTATCGCCGCTCCAGGATGCGGATGATCTGCTCGGGGGATGCCTGCGGATTGCGCAGGCGGATGCTGCGGATGTGCGCGAGCACCAGAGGTCGCTGGATCGACAGCACGCGGTCGAGGCCTCGCACCATGAGCGGATGCTCGGTGGAGCCCACGGGAGGCACACCCTTGTCCCACGGGGAATCATCGGGGAGGGAGTGGATCTTGTGCACCTTGGAGGCCATGCGTCGATCCTAGGAACCCCTGCCGCGAAAATGCCGAAAGCCCGGCACCCTTGACGGGGCCGGGCTTTCGTGGAAGACGATCAGACGAACAGGTTCGCCCGCTCGAGGTCTTCGGCGAAGTCGACCTCGACCGCGTACAGGTCAGAGACGTCCATGGGCTCGAGGAGCAGCCCGTCCTCGGCGATCGCGAGCTCGAGGCCGCGCTCGAAGTAGTCCTGGTCCTCGACCCGCTGCAGCTGGCGCATGAACGCCTTCTTGTTCGCGGCGGAGATGTAGTTGATGCCGACGGCCTCGCCCAGGCCGCCCTTGACGGTCTTCGACAGCTTGTCGATGAAGCCCTCGGCCGTGACCGTGTACTTCACCTCCTCGTCGCTGACCTTCGAGGTGTTGACCGTGACGAAGGACTGGTCGCGCTCGATGAAGGCCGCCGCGCGGCCGAGGATCATCGGGTCGAAGACGACGTCGCCGTTCATCCAGAGAACGCCGGCCTTGCCTGTGGCGCCGAGGGCGCGCAGCAGGCTCTTGGACGTGTTGGTCTCGTCGTAGCGCTCGTTGTGCACGTAGTTGACGCTGGGGAAGGCCTCGATGATGGTCTCGGCGCGGTATCCGACGACGGACGTGATGCGGGCATCGGAACCGAAGGCGGCGCGGATGTTGTCGTGCTGCTGGCGCATGATGGTGCGCCCGTCGCTGAGCTCGGTGAGCGGCTTGGGCAGCGCACGGCCCAGGCGCGAGCCCATTCCGGCTGCGAGGATGACGGTCTGAAGAGTCACGAGTGCTCCTAAAGGAAGTTGTGTTCACGATCGGTTCACCGATCAGACACTTCGTCGTGCCGAGAGTCATGGTATCGACCGAGCCTGGGAACCCCGGGGGCTGAAGGCCGCTGTTGCCAATTCGTGATCCAGTACACACCCCACACTCAGATTCGTAAAGGGGGCGCGCGTTTTCGGTGAACCTGCGCGTCGGCCGGGTAATTGTTGCGGCGACCCGAAGAAATCGATCGCCCGTTGATACCGTAGGACGGTGACTGCTTCCCCCGACGACCCCACCGATCAGGCGGCTGACGCTGCCCCCGCGCCTGAGAAGAAGACGCCGGCTCGGAGGACTCCGACGAAGAAGGCTCCGGTGAAGAAGGCCGCGACTCCGCGGACGCCGGCGAAGGCGGCCGCCGAGAAGGCCGCCGCGACCATCGAGGTCGTCGCGGAGCCCGCTCTGCGGATCAGTCCGCCCCCCGGCGAGGGGGCAGGCTCCGCCGCGCCGGTGAAGAAGACCGCCGCCGCCGCGCGCACCGCCGCGGCCAGGAACTCCGCGCCCAGAAGCTCCGCGCCCAAGACCACGGCGGCCAAGACCGCAGCGTCCAAGACGACCGCATCCAAGACGACCGCAGCGAGGGCCACGGCAGCCAAGACGACCGCGGCGAAGACCGCAGCGGCCAAGGCGGCAGCCGAGAAGAGCGCCGCAGCGAAGGCCGAGGCCCGCACGGCGGCAGGGCGTGCGACGGCGGCCAAGACGGCCGCCGCGCGGACGGCGGCGGCCAAGGCTGCTGCGGCGAAGGCCGCCGAAGCGGAGGTGAAGGCCGCGGAGATGAAGGCCGCCGAAGCGGAGAAGGCTGCCGCTGTCGAGGCTCAGGCTGTCGAGGCTCGGGGTGGCGAAGCTCGGGATGTCGACGCTCAGGGCGGCGACGCGGGCACGCTCGAGACGCACACGCTGATCGACCCCGCACATGACGAGGCGGCGTCCATCGAGTCCGCGGTGAGCGCGCCGGAGGCGCAGGAGCCCGCGATCGTCGTCGCGGAAGAGCCCGATGCGCCCGTAGTGGAGGAGCCTCCCGCGGTGGAGGAGCCTCCCGCGGTGGAGGAGCCTCCCGCGGTCGAGGAAGCCCCCGTGGAAGAAGTGACCGACGATGTGGTGCGCACCGATGACGAGGTCACCGAAGTCGAGGCCGAAGCCGAGGCCGAGGCCGAGCAGACCCTCGTCGAGGACGACGCGACCGCCGTCGCGGGCGTGGTCGCAGGCGGCCAGCCGGTCGGCGGCCCCGGGGCGGCATCCGCGAGCGAGGCGATACGCATCCGTGGGCTCGTCAAGAGCTTCGGCGACCACACGGCGGTCAACGGCATCGATCTGACCGTGCCCGCCGGATCGTTCTACGGGATCGTCGGCCCCAACGGTGCAGGCAAGACCACCACGCTGTCGATCGTCGCGGGACTGCTGCGCTCCGATCGGGGCGAGGTGGTGATCTGCGGTATAGACCAGGCGAAGAAGCCGCTCGCGGCGAAGCGCATGATGGGCGTCCTCCCTGATCGCCTGCGGACCTTCGACCGACTGACCGGGCGTCAGCTCCTCTACTACTACGGTCTGCTGCGGGGCCTGCAGTCCGACGTGATCGAGAAGCGCGTGGGAGACCTCGCGCGGGCCTTCGACCTGGGCGAAGCGCTCAACCGCGTCGTCTCCGACTACTCGGCCGGTATGACGAAGAAGATCATGCTCGCCGGTGCGATGATCCACTCGCCCCGTGTGCTGGTGCTCGATGAGCCGTTCGAAGCGGTCGATCCCGTGTCTTCGGCGGTGATCCTGGACATCCTGCGTGCGTACGTGGCACACGGCGGGACGGTGATCCTGTCCAGTCACGGCATGGACCTCGTGGAGCGCGTCTGCTCCCGCGTGGCGATCATCGTCGGAGGTGAGGTGCTCGCCGAGGGCACGGTCGACGAGGTGCGGGCGGGGCAGAGCCTCGAAGCGCGGTTCGTCGAGCTCTCCGGCGGCATCGGAGAGGTGGAGGGGCTCGAGTGGCTGCACACGTTCTCCGACTGAGGGCTGCGCTCCTGATCGGATCGCTGCGCGGCGAACGTCGGGTCCGGACGCTGGTCGTGCTCGCCGTCGTCGTCGCCCTCACCGCTGTCGTCTGCGCCGCCGTGCTCAGCCTCGTCGACGCTCCCGTGGCCGTGGCACGCACCGTCATCATCCTCGGCAGCGCGGCGCTGCTCCTCGGCTTCCTCGTCGGACCGCTTCTCGTCGGATCCGCCGATCAGCTCGATCCCCGCCGCTTCGCGGTATTCGGAGTGAACGAACGGCAGATGCCCTGGATCCTGGCGCTCGCCTCCCTGGTCAGCGTCCCGAGCATCGCGTTGATCGCGGTCAACATCAGCGTGTGCATTGTCGCGATCACCCTCGGCGCGCCCTGGGCGCTCGCCGTGCTGATGAGCGTCGTCAGTCTCCTGACCGCGACCCTCGCCGCGCGGGTGAGCATGGCCGTGAACGCCCTTCTGCTCCCCGAACGCCGCTCTCGCGAGCTCACCGCCCTCTTCGCGCTGGCCGTCGTCGTGGTCGCGTTCCCCGTCGCCGTCTTCCTCGCCTCACTGAAGTGGGACGGACAGGTGCCCGCCGCAGTGAGTGCGCTCACCGCATCCGTCGGGCTCACGCCCTTCGCCGCGCCCTCGCGCGTGCTCTTCTCGTTCGCCTCCGGCGATCCGACCGGCTCATGGATCAGCGGCATCGTCACACTGATCACTGCGGCAGGACTCTGGATCCTCTGGTCCTGGCTGGTGCGACGGCTCCTGACCACCACCGCACGCCCCGTGGCCTCGCGGGAGCGCTCGGGTCTCGGCTGGTTCGGCCTGATGCCGTCGAACGCGTTCGGCGCGATCGCCTCGCGCAGCCTGGTCTACTGGCTGCGCGACCGGCGGTACATCATGAACCTCATCGTGGTGCCCGTCGCCGGCGTGCTCACCGTGCTGCCGCTCCTCGTCGCGGGTGTTCCGCTCGAGATCGCCGCGCTCGTACCGGTGCCGGTCATGGCGCTGTTCTTCGGATGGCTGCCGCACAACGACGTCGCGTACGATTCGACCGCGCTGTGGACGCACATCGCCAGCGGCGTGAAGGGACTGCCCGACCGGCTGGGGCGTCTGGTCCCGGTCGCGCTCGTCGCGATCCCCGTTCTCGCCGTGGCCGTGCCGCTCACCCTGCTCTGGATCGACGACTGGCGGCTCCTGCTCCCGCTCACCGGTCTGGGCGCCAGCCTGCTGCTGTCCGGTCTCGGCTTCTCCAGCATCGTGTCGGTCGTCGCCCCCTATGCGGTCTCGCGCCCGGGTGACAGCCCGTTCCAGCAACCGCAGCGTCCGACCTCTCGAGGCACGTACGGGCCCGCGATCGCATTCCTCGGAGCGATCGTGGTCAGCATCCCGACGATCTGGCTGCTCGTGCTCACGATCGTCGAGGGCGGGCAGTTCGCCCCCGCGACGTTCTGGGCGGGACTCGCGACCGGGATCGTCGCGCTCGTGGCGGGAGTGGCACTGGGCGGACGCATCTTCGAGCGGCAGGGCGAGCGCCTGATGGAGTTCGTCGAGACCGCGTGACCGCTGCCCACCCCGCGTGCACCACGGCTAGACTCTCGGAATGAGTACTCCGCTGGACAGCCCCGATCAGGGTGGCGTGGCAACGCTCGATCGCGAACTCGAAGAACTCCTCCGCGAGGAGAATCTCGAACCGGGAGACCACGAGCGCTTCTCGCACTACGTCAAGAAGGACAAGATCCTCGAGTCCGCGATCACCGGGAAGCCGGTACGCGCACTGTGCGGCAAGAAGTGGACGCCGGGCCGCGACCCCGAGAAGTTCCCGATCTGCCCCACCTGCAAGGAGATCTACGAATCGATGGTGCGCTGAGGCGCCACAGCGTCCGCGACGCTCACCCCGCGTCGACGAAGACCGTGGGGATCGCCGGGTCGGACTTGCTCAGTGCGAGCGCTCGCACGGGAAGCTCCTCCCGCACCCGCAGATGATGCGATCGGGCCGACTCCGTGCCCGCGGGACCCTCGAACGACGGATCGATCTCACCGCGCTCGACGAACGTCGTCTGCAGCGCGCGGCCGTCCGGATGCTGTGCGGGAGTGCCGAGCTCCTCGAAGCCGTCCGACACCACCACCGTCTCCGCGGTCGCGACGCCGTCGACGAGAGTGCGGAACGCCGCCTTGCGCCCTCCGTGCGACGCCTTATCCGTGGAGGCCTTCGCGACCCCGATCCAGGCACCGCTCGGATCCTGCCGAGCGACCAGCTTGTAGACCATGCTGGCGGTGGGGTAGCCCGATCCTGTCACCACCGAGGTGCCGACCCCGTAGGCGTCGACCGGTGACGCGGCGAGGGCCGCGATCGCGTACTCATCGAGGTCGCTCGTGACGGTGATGCGTGTGTCCGTCGCACCGAGCTCGTCGAGTTGCGCGCGCACCTCGGCCGCGACGATGGGCAGGTCGCCGGAGTCGATGCGCACGCCGCCGAGGCCGGTTCCAGCCACTCGGATCGCGGTCTCGACGCCCGTGCGGATGTCATAGGTGTCCACGAGCAGTGTCGTCGCGGTGCCGAGGCTGTCGATCTGAGAGCGGAACGCCTCCTCTTCGCTCTCGTGCAGCAGCGTCCAGGAGTGCGCGGCGGTCCCCATGGTCGGGATCCCCCAGCGCCGCCCGGCCTCGAGGTTGCTCGTCGCGCCGAAACCGGCGATGTACGCCGCCCTGGCGGCCGCGACGGCCGACTGCTCGGCGGCTCGGCGCGAGCCCATCTCCGCCAGCGGCCGCTCGCCGGCGGCGATGCTCATGCGGGACGCGGCGGTGGCGACCGCCGAGTCGTGGTTCAGGACGCTGAGCGCCAGGGTCTCGAGCACCACCGCATCGGCGAAGCTGCCCTCGACCGTCAAAATGGGCGATCCGGGGAAGTAGAGCTCGCCCTCGCGGTAGCCGCGGATGGAGCCGGTGAAGCGGTAGTCCTCGAGGTAGCGCAGCGAATCCGCGTCGACCACGTCGTTGTCGCGGAGGAACCGCAGCTCGTCGTCCTCGAATCGGAACTCGCGCAGCAGGCTGAGCAGACGCCCCGTACCGGCGACCACGCCGAAGCGGCGTCCGCCCGACAGGCGGCGGGAGAACAGCTCGAACACGCTGGGCCGTGAGGCCGTGCCGTCGCGGAGTGCGGCGGCGAGCATGGTGAGTTCGTAACGATCGGTCAGAAGCGCCGTGGACGTCGTCATCCGCTCAGCATAGTGACGAGATCCGCTCGAGTTCCTGAGCATGACCAGCGGCGCGCGCGGGTAGGCTGGGGAGTCATGAACGACGCCCCGATCGGAATCTTCGACTCCGGTGTCGGCGGACTCACGGTGGCCAGGGCCATCCGAGCCCAGCTGCCCCGGGAATCGTTCGTCTACATCGGTGACAGCGCGCACTCGCCCTACGGCCCGAAGCCCATCGCCGATGTGCGGCGCTACAGCCTCGAGGTTCTCGACACTCTCGTCGACCAGGGCGTCAAGATGCTCGTGATCGCTTGCAACACGGCATCCGCGGCCATGCTGCGGGACGCACGCGAACGCTACGACGTACCCGTCGTCGAGGTGATCGGGCCCGCCGTGCGCCGGGCCGTGTCGACCACGCGCAACGGTCGGGTCGGTGTGATCGGCACGGTCGGGACCATCGGCTCCCGCGCCTACCAGGACATGCTCGAGGTGAACGAGCGTCTCGAGGTCTTCACCGCGGCATGCCCGCGCTTCGTCGAGTTCGTCGAAGGCGGCATCACCGGGACCCCCGAGGTGCTCGCCACCGCCGAGCAGTACCTCGCACCGCTGCGCGACGCCGGGGTCGACACGCTCGTACTCGGGTGCACGCACTACCCCTTCCTGCGCGGCGCGATCAGCTACGTGATGGGGGAGGGGGTCACGCTCGTCTCCAGCGACGACGAGACGGCGGGAGACGTCTACCGGCAGCTGGTTCGCGGAGATCTGCTCGCATCCCCCGACGCCACGGCGTCGTACGTGTACGAGGCGACCGGTGATTCCGCCACCGAGTTCACCGCCCTCGCCAACCGCCTGATGGGTCGCGAGGTGCGCGACGTGCAGCTCGTGCAGACCGGCGTCATCACCCTCCCGGGGCACGCCGCCGGGCTCTGACCTCGGCGCACTCCGACTCCCTCCGTCTTCGCTTCACCCACCCTCCACCCGAAGGAATCTCATGACCAGCATCGTCCGTGCCGACGGCCGTTCCACCGACCAGCTCCGCGAGATCACCATCGAGCGCGGATGGAGCGCCCACGCCGAGGGATCGGCATTGATCAGCTTCGGGGGGACGAAGGTGCTGTGCACCGCCTCGTTCACGAACGGGGTGCCGCGCTGGCTCACCGGCAAGGGCAAGGGCTGGGTCACCGCCGAGTACTCGATGCTTCCCCGCGCGACCAACAGTCGCAACGACCGCGAGAGCGTGAAGGGCCGGATCGGCGGACGCACGCACGAGATCTCGCGCCTGATCGGCCGCGCGCTGCGTGCGGTCGTCGACACCAAGGCCCTGGGGGAGAACACGATCGTCATCGACTGCGACGTGCTCCAGGCTGACGGGGGAACGCGCACCGCCGCGATCACCGGCGCCTACGTCGCTCTCGCCGATGCGATCGAGTGGGGCCGTGAGAAGAAGTTCATCGGCAAGAACTCGACGCCGCTGCTGGACTCGGTCTCCGCCGTGTCCGTCGGGATCATCGATGGCGAGCCCATGCTCGATCTGGCATACGTCGAAGACGTCCGCGCCGAGACCGACATGAACATCGTGGTGACGGGTCGCGGCCTGTTCGTCGAGGTGCAGGGAACCGCCGAGGGTGCCCCCTTCGACAAGCGCGAACTGGATGCGCTGCTCGACCTGGGCGTCGCCGGATGCGCCGACCTGAAGAGCGAGCAGCTGAAGGCGCTCGCGGGCTGATGAAGGTCGTCCTCGCCACGCACAACCCGCACAAGGTCGACGAGTTCCAGCAGATCGTCGCGGTGACGCGTCCTGATCTGGAGGTCATCGGCTACGACGGTCCGGAGCCGATCGAAGACGGGGTGACCTTCGCGGAGAACGCGCTCATCAAGGCGCGCGCCGCCTCGCTGCACACGGGCCTCGCGGCTCTGGCCGACGACTCCGGCATCTGCGTCGACGTGCTCGGCGGGTCACCCGGTGTGTTCTCCGCCTACTGGGCGGGGCAGAAGAAGGATGCCGCAGCCAACCTCGCACTGCTGCTCGATCAGCTGCAGGACATCGCGGACCCGCACCGCAGCGCCCACTTCACCTCGACCATCGCGCTGGTGACCCCGGAGGGTGCCGAGCACGTGGTGGTCGGGAACTGGCCGGGGCGCCTCGCGACCTCGGCATCCGGCGGCGGCGGGTTCGGCTACGACCCGATCTTCATCCCCGACGGACAGCCCTCAGACGCTGAGCGCACCGTGGGAGATTTCTCCGCCGACGAGAAGCAGTCGCAGTCGCATCGGGCGCGGGCCTTCCGCGAGCTCGCACCGCTCCTCGCCGACCTCTGACTCTCCGCACAGCAACCACTACGCTTGACGTACTTCATGCGTAGTGGTTACTGTGGTCGGCATGCGAGAACTCACCTACTACATCGGCGTGACCCTCGACGGGTTCATCGCGGGGCCTGACGACGAGGTCGACTTCTATCCCGTGACCCCGGCGTTCGCCGAGACGCTGGGAACGGAGCTCGCCGACATCCAGCCTGCGCACGTCCGCGTCGGTCGGGGAGGCGTCGACGAGCCGCTCACCCGGTTCGACACGGTCGTGATGGGTCGTCGCACCTACGAGCCCGCGCTGCAGGCCGGGATCGCCGATCCGTACTCGCAGTTGCGGACCGTGGTGTTCAGCACGACAGTGGCCGACCCGGATGAGTCGAACGTCGAGATCGTGCGCACGGATCCGGTCGCCAGGGTGCGTGCCCTCAAGGCCGAGCACGGACTCGGCATCTACCTCGCGGGTGGGGCGGTGCTCGCGGGCGTGCTGCTCGACGAGATCGACAGACTCATCGTCAAGAAGTACCCGGTGATCGCGGGGTCCGGCATCCCGATGGCGAGCCACCCGTTCGCCCCGACGATGTTCGCTCTCGACCAGATGCGCGCGTTCGACAACGGCTGCGTCGTGCTCGAATACACCCGCCTGCGCTGAGGACGCGGCTACTGAGAATCATCACCATTCCCGACTGCGCCGAGACCCGCCGAACGGCGCGGTGGCCGGTCTAGCCTGGAGACATGCACGATCACGCGCCCGCTGCCGGCGGCATCCGCTCTGCGAGTCATCGCCGTCTTCTGGCGATCTCGCTGAGCCTGACCGCGACCATCATGGTCGTGCAGGTCGTGGGTGCGATCTTCACCGGGTCGCTCGCGCTCCTGGCCGATGCCGCCCACATGTTCACCGACGCCTCGGCGCTCGTGATCGCTCTGATCGCCGCGGCCGTCGCCGCACGACCGGCCGACGACCGCCGGACGTTCGGATACCAGCGTGCCGAGGTGTTCGGTGCGCTGATCAACGCGATCATCCTGATCCTGCTCGCCGGATGGGTCGGGATCGAGGCCGTCGGGCGGCTGATCGACCCGGGCGAGACCGAGGTCGTCGGAGGGCTCATGCTCGTCGTCGCGATCGTCGGTCTCGTCGCGAACGCGATCTCGATGTGGTTGCTCAGTCGCGCGCAGCGCACGAGCATCAACGTCCGCGGCGCCTATCTCGAGGTGATGGGCGATCTGATCGGCTCGGCGATGGTGATCATCGCCGCGATCGTCATCGTCACGACCGGCTGGATGCCCGCC
>NZ_JBEOUR010000095.1:0-10398 GCF_040302605.1 Microbacterium sp. NPDC097977 | reverse complement strand
CCCCAGTGAGTTCAAGGGCGGCTACCGGGTCACCAACACCGAGGCGATCAGCGTCGTGCGCATGGTGCTCACCGGCCAGGTCAACCCGCAGCTCGTCTCCAAGATCAACTCGCACGGCCCCATCGCGACCGGTCTCAGCGGGGAGGACGCCGGACTCTTCGGCGGACGCCGTCGCGGTGTCGTCATCGACGGGGAGGAGATCGACCTCGGCCGCGTCGGCGACGTCGTGGAGGTCGACCCGACGCCCGTGCTCGATCATCTCGCCGCCGGTCGCGTGCCCGTGGTCTCCAGCATCGCGCCTGACCTCGATCACCCCGGCCAGTCGCTGAACGTGAACGCGGACGCCGCGGCCGCCGCGCTCGCGGTGGCGCTCAAGGCGCGCAAGCTCGTCATCCTCACGGATGTGCCCGGGCTCTACGCGGATTGGCCCAATCGGGACTCCCTCGTATCGCACATCACCTCGGACGCTCTCATCGAGATGCTCCCGAGCCTCGAATCCGGCATGATCCCGAAGATGAAGGCATGCCTGGATGCGATCGAGGGCGGCGTGGATGCCGCCGCCATCATCGACGGACGGGTGCCGCATTCGGTTCTCGTCGAACTCTTCACCAGCAAGGGAATCGGAACAGAAGTGGTCTTGGGAACGACAGGGACGAACGCATGAGCAACTGGCAGGACGACGCAGCGAGCGATCTGGTCCTCAACGCAGGACCACGCCTGGCGATGCTCACCCGAGGGGAGGGGTCGTACCTCTGGGACTCCGAGGGACGTCGTCATCTGGACTTCCTCGCGGGAATCGCGGTGACCTCCCTCGGTCACGCGCATCCGGTGTTCGTCGAGGCCGTCTCGAGGCAGGCCGCCACACTCGCCCATGTCTCCAACTACTTCGCCACGCCGTCGCAGCTGGCACTCGCCGCGCGACTGAAGCGCCTGGCCGGTGCGGGTCTCGACGGACGCGTGTTCTTCTCGAACTCGGGGGCTGAGGCCAACGAGGCCGCCTTCAAGCTCGCGCGACTGCACGGTGGTGCGGAGAAGCCGCGCATCCTCGCCCTGCAGAACGGGTTCCACGGTCGCACCATGGGCTCGCTCGCGCTGACCGCCAAGGAATCCATGCGGGCGCCGTTCGAGCCGATGCCCGGGGGAGTCGAGCACATCCCCGCGACCGTCGAGGCGCTCGAGGCGGCGATGGACGACCGCGTCGCCGCGGTGATCGTCGAGCCCATCCAGGGCGAGGCCGGGGTCGTCGAGCTTCCCGAGGGGTACCTCCAGGCGGCCCGCTCCCTGACCTTGGCGCACGGCGCGCTGCTCATCGTCGATGAGATCCAGACGGGGGCGGGGCGCACCGGAGCCTGGTTCGGCTTCAGCCATGAGGGCATCACCCCCGACGCCATCACCCTCGCGAAGGGGATCGGCGGCGGCTTCCCCATCGGAGCGCTCGTCACCTTCGGAGCGGCGAGCTCGCTGTTCACACCCGGCTCCCACGGGTCCACCTTCGGCGGGAACCCGTTGGCGACCGCGGTGGCCGATGCGGTGCTCGCCGAGATCGAGAGCGCGGGACTCGTCGAGAACGCCGCGCGCCGCGGGGAGGAGCTCCGCGACATCATCACGGCGATCGATTCACCCCTCATCACCGGCATCCGCGGTCGCGGCCTCCTGATCGGCGTGGCGCTCAGCCACCCCGTCGCGAACGAGGTCGTCGCCGCCGCCCAGGAGCGCGGTCTCATCGTGAACGCCGCGAACCCCGAGACGGTGCGCATCGCGCCCGCCCTCACGATCGGAGACGCCGAACTCACCGAGTTCCGCGAACTCTTCGCCGCATCGCTCGCCGATGTCCAGGCATCCCTCACCGACTCCGGAAAGGCCCGCGTATGACCCGCCACCTGCTGCGTGACGACGATCTGACCCCCGCAGAGCAGGCGGAGATCCTCGATCTCGCCCTCGAGCTGAAGAAGGATCGCTGGGCGAACAAGGCCCTCGCGGGTCCCCAGACGGTCGCGGTGATCTTCGACAAGTCGTCGACCCGCACCAGGGTCTCGTTCGCGGTCGGCATCGCCGACCTCGGAGGCTCGCCCCTGATCATCTCGACCGCGAGCAGCCAGCTGGGCGGCAAGGAGACCCCGTCCGACACCGCGCGGGTGCTCGAGCGTCAGGTCGCGGCCATCGTGTGGCGCACCTATGCGCAGGCGGGCCTCGAGGAGATGGCCGCCGGAACCAGCGTCCCCGTCGTCAACGCCCTCTCCGACGACTTCCACCCGTGCCAGCTGCTCGCCGACCTGCTCACGATCCGTGAGCACAAGGGCGACCTGAAGGGGCTCACCCTGACCTTCTTCGGCGACGGGCGGAGCAACATGGCCCATTCGTACGCGCTCGCCGGGGTCACGGCGGGGATGCACGTGCGCATCGCCTCGCCGGCGGACTACGCGCCCCGAGCCGACATCGTCGAGGCGGCGGATCGTCGTGCGGCCGAGACCGGCGGTTCGATCACCCTCCTCACCGACGCCGTGGAGGCGGCGGCCGGCGCCGACGTCATCGTCACCGACACCTGGGTGTCGATGGGCAAGGAGGAGGAGAAGCTCGCCAGGATCCGCGACCTCGGGGGATACAAGGTGACGCCGGAGACGATGGAACTCGCCGATTCCGACGCGATCTTCATCCACTGCCTCCCCGCCGACCGGGGGTACGAGGTCGACTCCGACGTGATCGACGGCCCGCAGAGCGTCGTGTGGGATGAGGCGGAGAACCGTCTGCATGCGCAGAAGGCGCTGCTGGTGTGGCTGCTCGAGCGGAAGGGCGCCTGATGGTCGACGCGAAGAACGAAGGCACCAACGAGGGCGCCCTCTGGGGCGCGCGGTTCGCGACCGGGCCGTCGCCTGAGCTGGTGGAGCTCAGCCGATCGACCCACTTCGACTGGATCCTCGCGCCGTACGACATCGCGGGGTCGCACGCCCACGCCACGGCGCTCGCCGCGGCCGGGTACCTCGAGCCCGATGAGGCGACGAGGATGCACGAGGGACTGGATGCCGTCGCGCGCAAGGTCGCCGACGGGACTCTCCGGCCCGCGCCCTCGGACGAGGATGTGCACGGAGCACTCGAGCAGGCGCTGATCGCCGAGCTCGGCCCCGAGCTGGGCGGACGCCTGCGCGCCGGACGCAGCCGCAACGACCAGATCGCCACGCTCGTGAGGATGTACCTGATCGACCACGCCAAGGTGATCGCACGCGACCTGCTGCGTGTCATCGACGCGCTCGTCGCACAGGCCGAGGCGCATCCCGATGCGATCCTGCCCGGACGCACCCACCTGCAGCACGCGCAGCCCGTGCTGCTCGCCCATCACCTGCAGGCGCACGGCTGGCCGCTCGTCCGCGAGCTCGAGCGTCTCGTCGACTGGCGGCGTCGGGCCGGCGTCTCGCCCTACGGCGGGGGAGCGCTCGCGGGATCGACCCTCGGTCTCGACCCCGCGCTCGTGGCCACGGAACTCGGCCTCGATCGTCCGGCCGAGAACTCGCTCGACGGCACAGCGGCACGCGATGTGGTCGCCGAGTTCGCCTTCATCACGGCGATGACCGGTGTCGACATCTCTCGGCTGAGCGAGGAGATCATCCTCTGGAACACGCGCGAGTTCGGGTTCGTGACGCTGCACGATGGGTACTCGACCGGGTCGAGCATCATGCCGCAGAAGAAGAACCCCGACATCGCCGAGCTCGCGCGCGGCAAGTCCGGGCGCCTGATCGGCAACCTGTCCGGCCTGATGGCGACGCTGAAAGGACTCCCGCTCGCCTACAACCGCGATCTGCAGGAGGACAAGGAACCGGTCTTCGACTCCGTGCAGACGCTCGAGGTCGTGCTGCCCGCGTTCGCCGGCATGATCGCGACCCTCCGCTTCGATACCGAGCGGATGGCGGCTCTCGCTCCTGAGGGCTTCTCGCTCGCGACCGATGTCGCCGAGTGGCTCGTGAAGCGCCGGGTGCCGTTCCGCGACGCCCACGAGATCTCCGGAGCCCTGGTCCGTGCCTGCGAGGAGCAGGGCATCGGGCTGGAGGACGCCTCCGACGAACTGCTTCTCTCCGTCTCGGCGCACCTGGTGCCCGAGGTGCGCGAGGTGCTCACGATCGAGGGTTCGGTGGCGTCGCGCACCGGTGTCGGCGGCACCGCTCCCGTGCGTGTGGCCGAGCAGCGGGCCGAGCTCGTGGCCCGCGCCCAGGCGGCCGCACACGCACTCGGACTCTGACGGTCCCGACCGCCGGCCGTCGAGCGATCGACGGCCGGCGGGACGATCAGTGCAGCTCGGCGTCGGCGGACGACATCGTCCAGCGGGTGAAGCGCACGACGAGACCCGCACGGGTGGGGCCCGCGAGGAAGGGTCCGGCCGTGGCGGCGGACTCGCCGTCGAACGGCGCCACGCGCACCAGGCGCCAGTCGCCGTCATCCGCACGCGCGCGCACGATCACGGCATCCTGCCAGCGGCTCACCCGCACCGTGATCTCGCTGTCGTGCCAGTCGTCGACGTAGCCGACGGACCAGTCCGATCGCCCGTCGGTGACCACGGCGCCGAGGCCGAGGTGGTCGTCGGCGAACTCCACGCCCGCCTTGATCCAGTGCTCGTCGTCGCGGCGGACGAAGACGCCCGCCTGGTCGAACTGGCCTTTCCAGGGAGCGCGGAACGAGACGTCCATCGCCTCGCCCACCGCCAGCGGGGCGAGCAGCGCATGCTCGGTGTCGTGCACGAAGCCGTAGGCCGTGTGGCGCCAGGCATCGCTGCCTTCGACCGCGGTCACGAGCAGATGGTCGCCGTCGACCGTGACGTCGGCGGGTTCGTGTGTCCAGGAGGCGTCGCCCCAGGGGATGATGTGCGATTCAGGCATGTTCCGAGACTATAACCAAATAGAGCATAAAGCAAAGTTATTCGTGATATGGTTATGCCATGGTCATCGCCGTGCTCGCCGACATCGTGGGGTCTCGCAGGCTCGACGACCGCACGGCCGCGCAGCGGATCCTCGACGACACCATCGCCAGGGTCGAGAAGGACCTTCCGCTCGCGCAGCATCCGCTGGTCCCCACCGTCGGCGACGAGCAGCAGGGGATCTATCGCGACCTGGAGAGCGCGATGGTGTCGCTGCTGATGATCCAGCTCGCGCTGCCGGACGGACTCGCGTTCCGCTTCGGGATCGGCGTCGGTGAGGTGCGCGCGGTCGATTCCGTGCACGGTGAGCTCGCCGACGGACCGGGGTGGTATGCCGCGCGTGCCGCGATCGAGATCGTGCATGCGAGAGAAGGCCGAGCCGTGCCGCGCACGCGCACCTGGATTGTCGGAGCCCCCGGGCAGGATGAGGTCATGCAGAGCACGATCGCGGCATCGAACGCCTACCTCCTCGTCCGTGACGAGCTGGTCGGGGTGATGAACGAGCGGGAGCGACGGCTGACCTACGGACGTCTGCTGGGCCGTTCGCAGCACGACCTCGCCGCCGAGGAGGGCATCTCGCAGCCCAGCGTCTCCAAGTCGCTGCGCAATGCCGGAAGCGCTGCACTCCTCGAGGGACTGGTCGCGCTGCGGGGAGCGAGCGCGTGATCCTCGCCGGATTCGTCCTGCTCGCCGTGGGTGCCGCCGATCTCGTGCGGCAGTTCGCCCCCCGCCGGTGGATCGGCTACCTCGCGGCCGGCATCATCCTGCTGCTGCTCGGCAGCGTGAGCGACGCGCTGCTGCCGATGATCGCAGGGCTCGTGATCGGCGCCCTGTGGGTCTGGAGCATGCCGTCCGAGCGGCCCGCCCCTCTCGGTTTCTGGCCCGCCGTTCTGCTCGCGCTCGTCGCGGTCGGGTCCGTGGTGTGGGTCCCGGCGCGCGTCGACGCCGGGATGATCGGAGCCGTCTGGAGTCTGCGTTCGCCGTTCGGCGACATCCCCTTCGACCTCGCGATCCTCGCCCTCGGAGCGGGCGTGTTCCTTCTCGAATCCTCGAACCTCGTCGTGCGCGCCGCTCTCGACGGTGAGCACACGTGGCGCCCCATCGACCGCGGTGCGGGCACCGAGCCGACCGCCGCGGACGGCGAGGCCGCGGACGACGCTCGATCCGACACGGCCACGCCGCTGGCCGTCCCCGTCCTGGGTGCCGTGGCAGAGGCGACGCCGACCCGCGACCCGCGCGCGGGGTTCCAGGGCGGGCGACTGATCGGCCCGCTCGAGCGCATCCTGGTGATGATCCTCACTCTGGCGGCCGCCTATCCGATCCTCGCCGCGATGCTCGCGGCCAAGGGCATCGTCCGATTCCCCGAGATATCCCGCGACGGCGAGACCGGAGCGCGGGCGGAGTACTTCCTCGTCGGCAGCCTCGTGAGCTGGGTCATCGGGCTGAGCGCCGCCTTCCTGGTGTGGTGGGCTGCGCACAGCTGACGCAGCGCGATCCGTCCGTGGGGCGGCGAAGTGACGGCATCCGCCGCTGATAGCCTGGTGCGCGTGTCGAATACCGATCTGACGACCGCCCCACCGGCGATCGACCCCACGTTCGAGAACGTGTGGGACGAACTGCTGTGGCGCGGGCTCGTCCATGTGTCCACTGACCAGGAGGCGCTGCGCGCCCTTCTCGCCGGGGACCCGATCACGTATTACTGCGGCTTCGATCCGACCGCCGCCAGCCTCCACCTCGGCAACCTGGTGCAGCTGCTGACGCTGCGACGCATCCAGCTCGCCGGGCACCGGCCGCTCGGACTCGTCGGCGGTTCGACCGGTCTGATCGGCGACCCTCGGCCCACGGCGGAGCGCACGCTCAACACGCGCGAGACCGTCGAGGAGTGGGTGGGACGACTGCGCGCGCAGGTCGAGCGCTACCTCAGCTTCGAGGGCGACAACGCCGCCCGTATCGTCAACAACCTCGACTGGACGGCGCCGCTGTCGGCCATCGACTTCCTGCGTGAGATCGGCAAGCACTACCGTGTGGGCACGATGCTCAAGAAGGATGCGGTCGCGGCGCGACTGAACTCGGACGAGGGCATCAGCTACACCGAGTTCAGCTACCAGATCCTGCAGGGGATGGACTTCCTCGAGCTGTACCGCCAGTACGACTGCGTCCTGCAGACGGGTGGATCCGATCAGTGGGGCAACTTGACCAGCGGCACCGACCTCATCCGTCGGTCCGAGGGCGTGGCCGCACATGCGATCGGCACGCCGCTGATCACCAACAGCGACGGCACCAAGTTCGGCAAGAGCGAGGGCAATGCCATCTGGCTCGACCCGGAGATGTGCAGTCCGTACCGGATGTACCAGTTCTGGCTCAGTACGGCGGATGCCGATGTGATCGAGCGCCTCAAGGTGTTCACGTTCCTCAGCCGCGCGGAGATCGAGGAGTACGAGGCCCTCGTCGAATCGGAGCCGTTCCGGAGGGCGGCGCAGAAGCGTCTGGCGCTCGAGGTCGTCGCCATCGTGCACGGCATCGAGGCGACGGCGGCGGTGATCGCGGCATCCGAGGCGCTGTTCGGCCAGGGCGACCTGACCGCGCTCGATGCCTCGACGCTGCGCACCGCACTCGAGGAGCTTCCGAACGCCACGGCCTCCGCCGGCTCTTCCGTCGTCGACGCGCTCGTCGCGACGGGGCTGGTCTCGAGCACGTCCGAGGCGCGACGCGCGATCGCTCAGGGAGGAGTCTCCCTCGACGGCGAACGTGTGCAGGATGACACGGCCACGGTGCGAGGAACCCTCCCGGGCGGGGTGTCGGTGCTCCGTCGGGGCAAGAAGACCCTCGCCGGTGTCTTCCTCGCCTGAGGACCGACCGATCGTCTGACGGCGACCGACCGAGCATCTTCGGTCGGTCGCCGTCGTGCATCATTCCGCCGACTCGACAGGAGACACAGTCGATGCCGTTCACCCCGAGCCACGCGGTGGTCGCCCTGCCGTTCGTCCGCACACCGCTCGTGCCCGCGGCGATCGCGATCGGTGCGATGACGCCGGATCTGCCGCTGTTCCTGCGGGGAGTGGGCCTGCGATACCCGTTCACCCACACCTTCGAGAACGTGCTGTGGACCGCGCTGGTCGCCTTCGTCCTGTTCCTCCTGTGGCGGGTCGTGCTTCGTCCGGCCGTCGGCGAGCTCTCGCCCCTGGCTCTGGCGCGACGGCTGCCGGAGGAGTGGCAGCAGGTCGGTGTCTCGGCCGCGGGATCGGCGGTCGGGATCGGGGCGTCGCGTCGCGCGTACCCGGTGCTGCTCGCGGTGTCGCTGATCCTGGGAGTCCTGAGCCACATCGTCTGGGATCTGTTCACGCACGAAGGACGGTGGGGTGTCGAGACCTTTCCCGCGCTGGGAATGATGTGGGGGCCGCTGACGGGGTTCAAGTGGCTGCAGCACGGGTCCAGCGTGACGGGTCTCGTGATCCTCGGCGTCTGGGCGTGGCGACGACTGCGCGACACCGAGCCCCGCGTCATCTCCGAGCGAGCAGTGCCCGCGGGCATGCGCATCGCGTGGTGGTCGTCGTTGCCGGTGATCCTTCTCGCCGCGGTCGTCATCGGCTACTTCGCCTACGGGCCGTTGACCGCGGAGTTCACCGCCCAGCATCTCGCCTATCGGATGCTGCCACCGGCCTGTGCACTGTGGGGTGCGCTGACTCTGGTGCTGTGCCTGACGATCCCGCTGTTCCGACGCCGTCACCAGACGGGCTGATCGGAACCCCAGAGATGCGGGGCGGCGAACTCCACGCCGGGAAGAGCGGGTCGTGCCGTCGAGACCCGATGTCCGCCGACCTCGAATGTGGCGGTGTGTGCAGAGAGATCGATCTCCCGCTCCACCTCGGGGTGTCGGTTCCGCGGCATCCCGAGCAGCTCGGCCGCGATGCGCCGCAGGGATGTGCGCACGACCCACGAGTCGCCGTCCCTCCGCTGCCGTTCGAGCAGGTCGATCACCGCCGCGGCGAGAAGGTAGCCGGCGCTGTGATCCAGAGCCTGAGCCGGTAGCGCGCCGGGGCGCTCGCCATCGGCTGACTCGACCATCGAGATGCCGGACTCGGCCTGCACCAGACTGTCGAATCCGGCCCGATGCGGCTCATCGTCGCCCCAGGCGCTGAGCTGGGCGATGACGAGACCCGGATGACGAGCCGCCAGGTCTGACGGCGAGAGACCGAGCCGGTCGAGTGCGGCGGGTCGGTATCCCAGGACCACGACGTCTGCCGCGGCGAGCAGCTCCTCGAATCGTCCGCTGCGTGCATCGAGCACCGCGGACCGCTTGCCGTGACCGGTGTCCAGGTGCTGCCACTCGGGTTCGGCGAGTCGGGGTGGGTCTATGCGCAGCACGTCCGCGCCCAGGAGTGCGAGGGTCCGTGTGCACACCGGCCCGGCGATCACACGGGTGAGATCCAGCACGCGGACGCCGGCGAGCGGCACCGAAGGGATGCTGCCGCGGGCGTCGTGGCGGAGGGTGTCGGGGCGTGAGCGGGGAGCGGGGGAGGGCGCGCGGTCGACGGCGAGCAGGGGAGTGGTGCGCTGTCGCTCGTCATCGCGCGGATCCTCCTGTCGTACGGGAACGGCGAGACCGCGCGCGGCGGTGATCCTGTCGACGGCTTCGCGGGAGGTGAGTGCGAGGATCGCGGTGCGCACGCCGCGCGCATCGGCGTCCGCCCCGAGTCCGAGTCCGTCGCGCAGTCGACGAGCGTGATGCGGGTAGTTGCCGTGTGTGCGGACCCAGCCGTCCGCGGTGCGCCAGAAGCCGGAATACACGGACCACACGTCGGGTGGCGTGCCATCGACCGTGAGCACGCGATCGCTCCGGTACGCGACGGCGACCCGATCGGGATCCGGCAGGCCGTCGAGACCCACGATCAGACCGCAGGCGCGCACGCTGGCCCAGGCGAGATCTCCTACGGCGAGACGCGAAGGGAGAGGGACGGCCCCCGCGGGGATGTCGCCGTGATCACCCGCATCCGCGACGATGCCGAGGTCCGCTCGTACACGACGAAGGATCGAGGCTGCGGGGGAGAGCGAGGGCGGTCGGATCACGGTGAGATCGTACCCGTGGGGGTGCGTTGCGGGAATAAGAGCCGCTGGCCTGGGCAAAGCACGCGCGGGAGGGTGGACGACACGCCCGGCGGGCAGCCATGATTTGCCGGAACCTCGGAATCCACGTAACTTATTACTTGTTCGCCCCACAGGGAAGCGGAGAGGCCGAGAGCTTCACCCCCCTCAAGCGGAGAACCACCTCCCACATCCTCTCACTTGTGAGAACAGACGCGTGCGTCTAGGATGGGAGATCCACCCCTTCTGCGGCTGTCGACAGCTGCGCAGCGGATCTGAGATCCGCACGGCGCGCTGATTTGACAAGCGGGATCGGGTGGCTAAGATAGAGAAGTTGCCCTTCGGGCCTGGTTGTGATGACTGGGTCGTGGGAGCATCCGATCCTTGAGAACTCAACAGCGTGCACTTGTCAAATG
>NZ_JBEOUR010000094.1:0-10432 GCF_040302605.1 Microbacterium sp. NPDC097977 | reverse complement strand
GCGACGCCGGCGAGAACGAGCAGCGGCAGCATCGGGACGAAGGGCAGGAACGCCGCCGCGAGCGTGCCGACCGCGAACAGCAGATCGACGACGTGAGCGTCGAGCGCGAGGGTGCCGACAGCCGTCTCAGGCCGCACGGACCGAGGCCGACGCGCTCGGAACCCGCGCTCCGAAAGCGCGCGGATAGGCGCGGCGCAGGGCGACCGTGAGCACCGTCGCACAGGCTGCCTTGATCAGGTCGCCGGGAAGGAACACCAGGCTCGACAGTGCGGTCGGAACGAGATCGGTGCCGAGCACGAGTGCCTGCACGGGGATCCCGAATGCGTAGACCGCCAGTATTCCCCCCAGCACCGCGCCCGACGCGACCCGCCACCAGGTGATGCGTCCGCCATGCACGAGCAGGCCGACGATGGCCACCCCGACCACCCAGCCGAGGAGGTATCCCGCGGTGGGCCCGACGAAGACGCCGAGTCCCCCGCGTCCTCCGGCGAGGACCGGGAGTCCGACCGCTGCGAGCACGAGGACGAGCAGCACCGACAGCGGCGCGAGACGAGGACCCAGTACCGCCCCGGCGAGCATCACTCCCAGCGTCTGCGCGGTGATCGGCACGCCTCCGGGGACCGGCACCGTCACCGTGCCGAGCACGACGATCAGAGCCGCGAAGACGGCGATGCGAGCGAGATCCCGTCCGGCCTCACCATGGTGTCGAGTCATGCGCATGATCCTTCCTGAACACTGTTCACCTGAACGGTGTTCACTATAGTGAGGTCATGAGCCCCGAGCACAACTCGACGCGTCACGATCGCGCCGGCGTCGCACGCACCGCCCTCGCCCTCCTCGACGAGGTGGGGCTGGCCGATCTGTCGATGCGGCGCATCGCCGCGAAGCTCGAGGTGCAGCCGAGCGCTCTCTACTGGCATTTCTCCAGCAAACAGGAGCTCCTCGCCGAGCTCGCCGATCGGATCACCGCGACCATCCCCCGCGACGACGCCGATGTGCTGACGACGGCGCGCAGCATTCGAGACGCACTGTTCCGTCACCGCGACGGTGCAGAGCTGGTGCTCAGCACCTACGCACTGCAACTCGGATCGTCATCCGCCCAGTCCGCGCTCGAGGCGTCATTGCAGCGCCGAGGCGCGACACACGCCGAGGAGCGATCGGTCGCCCTGCTGCATTTCATCCTCGGTCACGCGACGCTCGTACAGCAGCGCATGCACGCGGACAGCCACGGTGCACTTCCCTCCGCAGACACCGTCGACGTGACCGCCGGTCTCGACCGTGTCTTCGATCTCGGAGTGGCCGCGCTGAGCGGCGAGACGGCACCCGCCGGACTCAGCGCGTCGCGTCCTCCGCGGCGTGACCGAGCCTGAGCCCGGGAAGCGACGCCACGAGCACGAGCGCAAGACAGAACGCGAACACCACGGCGAACGCTGCGACCTGACCGCCGAGACTCGCGACGGCCAGACCGGCCAGAGCGATCACCACCGCAGCCCCCGTGGAGTCGGAGATCGACAGCGCCGACGAGTTGAAGCCCTGATCCCCCTCGACGGAATAGGCGATCATGAGCACCGTCAGCCGCGGGTACAGAAGTCCCATTCCGCCGCCCGCGAAGCCCCAGCCCACCACGACCAGCAGCGCCGGCGCGGCTCCGAGTGCGGCGAGGAGCACGAACACCAGCGCCGTGAGCAGCAGCGAGAGGCTGATGAGCGTGATGCGGGTGTTGCCGAGACGCTCTCCGAAGCGGCCCTGCAGCTGCGACGCTCCGGCCCAGGCGAGGGCCGCCAGCATCAGTGCGACACCGGCCCATGTCGCGGAGAAGCCGAAGCGCTCCATCAGCAGGTAGGGGATGTACGCCTCCGCGGCGAAGAACGCCCCCGCCACGACACCGCGCATGAGCACGACGCTGGGCAGTCCTCGCCCGGCGCGCAGCGTTCCTCGTGGCAGCAGCGGGAGAAGCGCGACGGAGATGACCACGAGCGCGCCGATGGCCACCGGCCAGCCGACCCGCACGGCCATCTCTGCGCTGATGCCGATGAGGACCGCGCACACCGCCACGACGAACGCCAGTCCGAGGCGGATGACGAGGGAACGGGCACCCTGAGGCTCCCCGTGTCCGAGGTCGACGCCTCGCAACCGCGCCGCGATCGTCAGGAAGGCGACGGCCGTGAGCACGGCGACCCCGAGGAAGGCCCAGCGCCAGTCGAGGTACTCCGCGACGGCGCCCGCGAGGAACGGACCGATCATCGAGGGAACCACCCAGGCCGCGGCGAACGCCGCGAACACTCTGCCGTGCAGCTGCGGCGGGTAGAGCCGGGCCACGACGACGTAGAGCGCCACCGTCTGGCCGCCCGTCCCGAGCCCCTGCACGAGACGACCGATCAGGAACTGCTCCATCGTGCTCGCGAGACCCGACAGGATCAGCCCGGCGATGAACAGCGTCACCGCGACGTACAGCGCGCCTCGCGGCCCGCGGGTATCCGACCACGCTCCGGCGGCGACCATGCCGATGACGCTGGTCGCCAGCGTCCCCGCGAAAGCGACCGCATACAGTGCACGACCGTCGAGGGCGTCGCTGACGATCGGCATGACCGTGGTCACCGCCAGCGCCTCGATCGCCGCGAAGAAGATCAGGGCGACCGCGCCGGCCGTGACCCAGCGGCGCTGACGATCCCAGATCGAGACGGTCGAGGTGACCGCGGTCATCGATCCACGAGCGTCGCGATGCGCTCGACGGCCTCGGTGAGGATCTCCGGGCTCGTGCCGAAGTTCAGCCGGACGTGACCACGCCCCTCCTCGCCGAAGGCGGGGCCGAAATGCAGGGCGACCCTGGCCTCCTTGAGGATGCGCCGCGCGGGGTTGTCCCCCCATCCGAGAGCGGTGAGATCGATCCAGGCCAGGTACCCGGCATCCGGGATCCGATAGCGCGCGGCGGGCAGACGCGCGGCGAGCAGGTCATGGAGCAGCACCCGATTCGCGTCGAGCGTGCGCAGCAGCCCGTCGAGCCAGGGATCGCTCTCCTCCGTGAAAGCCGCGACGGCGGCGAGCAGGCCGAACTGGCCCGTGCGCCACTCGACCTCGACGGGCAGACGCCGCACGACCGCAGTCGTGGCGTCCGATGCGGTCACCATGAGAGCGCACTTGAGCCCCGCCAGGTTGAACGCCTTGCTCGCACTCACCACCGCATAGCCGACGGCGGCGGCCGCGGCTCCGGTGTGCAGGAACGGCGTGAAGCCCGCACCGGGCTGGGCGAGCGGCGCGTGGATCTCATCCGAGATCACCGAGACGCCGAACTCCTCGGCCAGCTCCGCCAGCGCCGTGAGCGCGTCGCGGTCGTGCACGGTGCCGGTGGGGTTGTGCGGGTTGCAGAGGAGCATGGCGGTGGCACCGCTCTCGAAGGCCGCGCGGATGCCGTCGAGATCGAGCTCCCAGGACGAGCCGGTGTCGCGCAGCGGGACCCGCTCCACCTCGGCGCCGGCCTCGGACACGAGGTCGTAGAACGGCGGATAGACAGGGGGCGTGACGACGACGCGCTCGCCCGGTCGCGTCACGCGCCGCAGGATCTCGACGATCCCCATGCTCACGTCAGCGGTGCTGCGCATTCGCGCGGGATCGGGCTGCCAGCCGAATCGCCGCAGCGCGAAGTCGCTGTACGTCGACGCGAGCGGGGTGCGTGAGGCGACGTACCCGGTGTCCCCTCTGTCGACCGCCCGGCGCAGAGCCGAGGAGATCGTCGGGGCGAGCGGGAAGTCCGTCTCCGCGACGAACAGCGGCAGCACGTCGGCGGGATACTCCCGCCACTTCTCGCTGGTGCGCGCGCGGAGCTCCGCCAAGGGCAGAGCCCTGACCTCGAGCATCCTCAGATCGCGAAGCCGAGTGCGCGCATCATGTCGCGGCCGTCGTCGCTGATCCGCTCGGGACCCCACGGCGGCATCCACACCCAGTTGATGCGGAAGCGATCCACCACGCTCTCCAGAGCCTGAGCAGTCTGATCCTCGAGCACGTCGGTGAGGGGGCAGCCGGCGCTGGTCAGCGTCATGTGGATGACGAGGGCGTCGTTCTCGTCGTCCCACGCGAGATCGTAGATGAGTCCGAGGTCGACGACGTTGATCCCGAGTTCGGGATCCATGACGTCCTTGAGAGCCTCGGTGACCTCGTCGTACTTCGCGTCGGTGAGCGTCGCTGTCATGCCGATCAGCCTACGCCTCGATGGGGGCGGCGGGGTCGAGGAAACGGTCGTATCCCTCGTCCTCGAGCCGGTCGGCGAGCTCGGGGCCACCCTCTTCGACGATCTTGCCGGCGACGACCACGTGCACGAAGTCGGGGCGGATGTAGCGGAGGATGCGCGTGTAGTGCGTGATCAGGAGCACGCCGAGACCGGTGGACTCCTTGGCGCGGTTGACGCCCTCGGAGACGATCTTCAGCGCGTCGACGTCGAGGCCGGAGTCGGTCTCGTCGAGGATCGCGAACTGCGGCTTGAGCACCTCGAGCTGCAGGATCTCGTGGCGCTTCTTCTCGCCGCCCGAGAAGCCCTCGTTGACGTTGCGCTGAGCGAACTTCGGGTCCATGCGCAGGTTGGCCATGGCCGCCTTGACGTCCTTGGTCCAGCCGCGGATCGCGGGAGCCTCACCGTCGAGAGCCGTCTTGGCCGTGCGGAGGAAGTTCGTCACCGTCACGCCGGGGATCTCGACCGGGTACTGCATGGCGAGAAACAGTCCGGCACGGGCGCGCTCGTCGACGGACATCGCGAGGACGTCCTTGCCGTCGAACGTGATGGACCCCGACGTCACGGTGTACTTGGGGTGACCGGCGATCGTGTACGCGAGCGTCGACTTGCCGGAGCCGTTGGGCCCCATGATCGCGTGCGTCTCGCCGGTGTTCATGGTCAACGTGATTCCGTTGAGGATCGGGGTGGTCCCCGCATCGGTCTCGACCGTCACATGGAGGTCGCGGATTTCGAGAACAGACATCAGATTTCCTTCGTCACAGTCGGGTCGATGAGCACGTCGTCACCGTCGATCTCGACGATGTAGACGGGAACCGGCTCATAAGCGGGGAGGTTGCCGGGCTTGCCGGTGAGGAGCGAGAACGCCGAGCCGTGGGCCCAGCATTCCACCGTGTCACCCTCGACGAAGCCCTCGGACAGCGAGATCTCGCCGTGGGTGCAGGTGTCGCCGATGGCGTGGATCACGCCCTCCGCGTCCTTGATCACGGTGATCGGGACACCGCTCGGCTCGACGCGGATCGGCATGTCCTGCTCGAGTTCCGAGACGCCGCACACGCGCTCCGCGCTCACGCGCTCACCTCGGAGAGTTCCGTCTCGATGGCGGCGAGCAGCTCGGATTCCAGCTCGGGAATTCCGAGGCGCTGCACGATGTCGGTGAGGAAGCCGAGCACCACGAGGCGGCGCGCTTCCTCCTCACTGATCCCACGAGCCTGCAGGTAGAACAGCTGCTCGTCGTCGAAACGACCCGTCGCGCTGGCGTGACCTGCACCGAGGATGTCCCCGGTCTCGATCTCGAGGTTCGGGATCGAGTCGGCGCGAGCGCCTTCGGTGAGCACCAGGTTGCGGTTGGCCTCGTACGAGTCGGTGCCCGTCGCATCGGCGCCGATCAGCACGTCGCCGATCCAGACGCTGTGCGCGCTCTCGCCCTGCAGCGCACCCTTGTAGAGGACGTCGCCCTTCGTGTGCGGTCCCTTGTGGTGCAGGTAGACCTGGCTCTCGAGGTGCTGGCCGGCGTCGGCATAGGACAGACCGTAGAGGTACCCCTCGGAACCGGCTCCGGCGAGCTCCACGCTCGGGTTCACGCGCACGACGCCTCCGCCGAAGCTGATCACGAAGTGCTTGAGCGTGGCATCCGCGTCGACCCGTGCCTGATGCGCGGACGCATGCACGGCCTCGTCCTGCCACTGCTGCAGGCTGATGACGGTGAGCGTGGCGCCGTCGCGCACGATGATCTCGACGTTCTGCGAGTACTGGGCGGCACCCGTGTGCTGCAGCACGACCGTGGCGGAGCTGTGCTCGAGCGCCTCGATCACGATGTGGGCGTCGGCGCGCAGTTCGGCACCGAGTCCCTCGACGGAGACGAGGATCGGCTCAGCGACCTCCTCCTCGCGAGGGATACGGATGTGCAACGCGTCGGTCGCCCCCTGCCACGCGACGGCGGCTGTGACGTCCTCGGCGAGGAAGACCTCACCACGAGGCGCGGTGCCCGCGGTCAGGGGTGCCGAGACGTACTGCTCGCCGGAGCGGAACGAGTAGCCCACGCCCTCGGCCGTCGCCGCGACCGCGAACAGCGCGGAGAGCTTGGACACCGGAGTGTGCTTCCAGTTCACCTCACGGCCCGTGGGCGAACCGAAGTCCGCCGGGTCGAACGAGTGGGGGCGCTCCGAGCGGGTCTGCACGGGCACGAACCCGGCATCCGAGACCTGTGCTGCGGGGTCGATGTGCGCGTTCGTATGCTGCGCCTCGCTGGGCGCCGTCGTCGAGGCCGCCATTTAGCCGACCGATCCTTCCATGCCCATTTCGATGAGCTTGTTGAGTTCCATCGCGTACTCCATCGGCAGCTCGCGCGCGATCGGCTCGATGAAACCGCGCACGATCATGGCCATGGCCTCGTCCTCGGGCATACCGCGGGACTGCAGGTAGAAGAGCTGCTCCTCGCTGACCTTCGACACCGTGGCCTCGTGACCGAGCTGCACGTCGTCGACGCGGATGTCGATCGCCGGGTAGGTGTCGGAGCGCGACTTGGTGTCGACCAGCAGAGCGTCGCATCGCACGGTGTTGGCGGAATGGTGCGCGTTCGCGTCCACCCGCACCTCACCGCGGTAACCGGCACGTCCACCGCCACGGGCGATCGACTTCGACACGATCGACGACTGCGTGTACGGCGCCATGTGGATCATCTTGGCGCCCGCATCCTGGTGCTGGCCGGGTCCGGCGAAGGCGACCGAGAGCGTCTCGCCCTTGGCGTGCTCGCCCATCAGATAGATCGACGGGTACTTCATCGTCACCTTGGAGCCGATGTTGCCGTCGACCCACTCCATCGTCGCGCCCTCGTGCGCGACCGCACGCTTGGTGACGAGGTTGTAGACGTTGTTCGACCAGTTCTGGATCGTCGTGTACCGAACGCGGGCGTTCTTCTTCACGATGATCTCGACGACCGCCGAGTGCAGCGAGTCCGACTTGTAGATCGGCGCCGTGCAGCCCTCGATGTAGTGCACGTAGCTGTCTTCGTCGGCGATGATCAGGGTCCGCTCGAACTGGCCCATGTTCTCGGTGTTGATGCGGAAGTAGGCCTGCAGCGGGATCTCGACGTGAACGCCCTTGGGGACGTAGACGAACGATCCGCCCGACCAGACGGCCGTGTTCAGCGCGGCGAACTTGTTGTCGCCGGCGGGGATCACCGATCCGAAGTACTCCTCGAAGAACTCGGGGTGCTCGCGCAGCGCGGTGTCGGTGTCCATGAAGATGACGCCCTGCTCCTCCAGGTCCTCGCGGATCTGGTGGTAGACGACCTCGGACTCGTACTGCGCCGCGACACCGGCGACCAGGCGCTGACGCTCGGCCTCGGGGATGCCGAGACGCTCGTAGGTCTCCCGGATCTCGGCAGGCAGGTCCTCCCAGGACTGCGCCTGCTTCTCCGTGGAGCGCACGAAGTACTTGATGTTGTCGAAGTCGATCTCACTGAGGTCGGCGCCCCAGGTGGGCATCGGCTTGCGTCCGAAGAGCTGGTACCCCTTGAGACGGGTGTTCAGCATCCATTCGGGTTCGTGCTTGAGCGCCGAGATCCCGCGGACCACCTCTTCCGAGATGCCTCGCTTGGCGATCGCTCCGGCGGCGTCCGCGTCGTGCCATCCGAATTCATACACCCCCAGGCCGTCAAGCTCCGGGCGGTCGATCAGCACATCCGACATCACACACTCTCCTCACAGGTCCCAAACGGTGTAATCCGCCCCGACACACCTGATCCCCGTCGAGTCTGCGGGAGCGGGTGCCGTTGGTGGGCCCTCATCACCGGCGCATCCATCGCGCCTAAACTGTTGACGATGCATCAGCGCGGTCAGCGCTCATCGCAACAATCCGATTCTACAGGTTCCGCCTGAAGACAGGGCCGCTCGCCGTGTCCGGCGCGGTTCGGAGAGACTTATGCCCCAGCCCACGATCGCCTCCTCCACGAACTCCCCCGGCGCGCCGTCGACGCACGCAGTCCTCTGGGGACGTGCGCTGCGGATCTTCGCCTGGTTGTCCTTCCTCGCGCAGACGATCATCATCGGCACCGGCGGCGCCGTGCGCCTCACGGGCTCGGGGCTCGGATGCTCGGAATGGCCGCTGTGCACGCCGGAGTCCCTCGTGCCGATCTATGCCGATCAGGGAATCCACGGCATCATCGAGTTCGGCAACCGCGTCATGACCGGCGTCGTCGGCGTCATCGCCCTCGCGGTGCTGCTGCTCGTGCTCGCACGCGTCGGCGGTCGTCGCCTGGTCTTCTCGGCTCTGCTGTTCGCCGCCGCCGGTATCGTCGCGGCCGGAATCGTCTTCGGAGTCATGTCGTTCTTCTCGCTGCCTGCGACGCCGTTCGCGATGGCGGCACTGCTGGCCATCGTGATCGCGGCGACCGTGAGATCCGTCAGGCTGACCACAGACAGACGCGACCTCGTGATCCTCGCCTGGATCGTCCTGATCGGCGTCGTCGCGCAGGCGCTGGTGGGCGGCATCACCGTGCTCACCGGCCTGAACCCCTTCATCGTCGGCTTCCACTACGTGTCGTCGCTACTCCTGGTGTGCGTGACCGCAGCGTTCCTCGTGCGGCTGTACGCCGTGCCGGGACCCCGCGTGAGCGCTGTGCCGAAGTGGTTCACCATCCTGAGCCATGTCACGGGTCTCGCCCTCGCGGTCACCATCGTGTTCGGAGTGCTCACCACCGGCTCCGGCCCGCACTCGGGTGACGCCGACGTCTTCCGCCACGGCTTCGACGCGACCGTCCTCGCGCACGTGCACTCGTGGCCCGGGTACATCCTCGCCGCGCTCGTCGCCGCGCTGACGATCTCGGCCTGGGTGCTGCGTCTGGAGCCGCGTCGGTGGCTGCTCGTGCTGGTGGTCGCGATCCTCGTCCAGGTCGGCGTCGGCATCTGGCAGGCGCGCGAGGGGCTTCCGCCGCTGCTCGTCGGCATCCACATGGTCCTCGCCTCGCTGTCGGCCGCGGCCTACACGGTGGTCGTGCTGCACCTGAAGACGCCGGTCACCACAGAGGACTGACGGGCGCGATCGGTCACGGCCCGCACAGTGGATGCATAGCTGCGGCATCGGCGGCTCATCAGTTCGTCGTGCAACGTGGCCCGCATGAACAAGTCACTGACACGCAGCATCGGCTTCTGGCTCCTCCTCGTGCTCTCGCTCGCGTCTGCGGCCGTCGGCGGGTGGATCATCGCCGGGCAGCTCGGCACGATGACCAGCACCCTGCTCGACGGCACCGCGACGGGCATCGAGGTCTACGTCGGACAGTCGCTCGTCGTGGTCGGCGCCGCGCTCCTCGGCGCGGGCGTCATCGGCCTTCTGATCGCCGTCGCTCTCGTCGCGGTGCAGGCCCTGCTCCCGACGCCGGCACCGGTGGTCGTCGAGCCGATCGACTGGACCGCGGATGACGAGACGGAGCCGACCGAGCGGACGGATCTCCCCTCAGCCGACACCACCGAGACGGAGTCGGAAGGCGACGAAGGTCAGAACGGAAGCAGCGGGTCGACCGCCACGGCCACGAAGATCAGCGTCAAGTAGGTGATCGAGGCGTGGAAGACCCTCATCGGCCGCGCCTCGTTCCCCCGCACCGCCTGGTTGTACAGACGGTGCGACTCATAGATGAACCAGCCGCCGAAGACCGCCGCGGACACACCGTAGACGAGGCCCATGCCGGCGATCGGGATCAGCAGCAGCGAGCAGGCGACGGTCGCCCACGCGTAGAGGATGACCTGGAGTCCGACCTGCGAGGCGTTGCGCGTGACGCCGAGCATGGGCACGTCGACGTCTTCGTAGTCGTCCTTGTACTTCATCGAGAGCGGCCAGTAGTGCGGCGGCGTCCAGAGGAAGATGAGGATGAAGAGGATGAACGCGGGCCAGTCGAGCGACTCGGTGACCGCAGCCCAGCCGATGAGCACGGGGAAGCATCCGGCGATACCGCCCCAGATGATGTTCTGCTCCGTACGGCGCTTGAGGATCATCGTGTAAATCACGACGTAGAAGAAGATGGCGGATGCCGACAGCGTGGCCGCGAGCCAGTTGGTCGTGAACCACAGCCATACGGTCGAGAGCACGGCGAGTGTCCAGGAGAAGATCAGCGCTCCGCGCGGAGTGATCTCTCCCGTCACGAGCGGACGGTTCTCGGTGCGGTGCATGTGCGCGTCGATGTCGCGGTCGAGGTACATGTTGAACGCCGCGGCG